>JBNNED010000001.1:0-5135 GCA_050285825.1 Verrucomicrobiales bacterium
GGTCCCACCCGCACCATCCCCCGGAAGCCCCAGCGCCGCCAGCACGTCAGCCAGTCCGCGTCCGATTGAAACCACGGCGTCAGCCCGCCCGTCGCCAGTTGATAATACCATAAGACCCAGCGCCGCCGCCGCGAATAACACGCCAGCGCCTCCGCCACCCCGCCGTCCGCATCCGCCAAACACCCCGCCAGACAAGCCGCATCCGCCAGCGCCAAATTCACCCCCTGGCCCAGCTGCGGACTCATGGCATGCCCCGCGTCCCCAATAAAAACCAAGCTCTCCCGATGCCACGCCCCCAGACGCACATCGCCGTAGCGCGCGGTCAACAACTCATCCCAGCTCCCGATTTGACCCAAAAACCCCTCCGCGCGCGGACAGAAAGCCCGCACCTCCTCCTTCCACTTCGCCAAAGACCCCGCACGCATCTCGGCCTCCGCCCGCAGCGGCACACTCCAGAACAAACTCACCAAATCCCGTCCCGCCCCCCCGCGCCCTTCCCCCCAGCGCCGACCCGTCGGCAAAAAACCCGCCATCCGCCGCGTTCCCTCCACCACTTGATACAGCTCATCCTCCGCAAACGCCCCCTTGCCCTCCCCGATGAACCAAAAAGCCCCCCAGGGATAGCCCCGATCGTAGCCCTCTCCGAGCAAAGCCCTCCGCATCGCCGAGCGCGCCCCGTCCGCCACGACCAGGAGATCAAAAAACTCCCCGTCCACCCGCCAGCCGTCCCGCTCACGACTCGCCCCCTCGACCCGCCGACCCCAGCGGATCTCCACCCCCGCCTTCTGCACCAGACCGATCAGCGACCTCATCAGGACATCCCGATGCAGCCCCGCCCCATACAAACCCTCTCCCAACTCCCCGTATTCCAAGGCAAACATTTCGCCCCGCCCCCTTTCCACCACCCGCAGCCGACTCACCCGCGAGGCATGTCCCAGCACCTCCTCCGCCACTCCCAGCTCCCGCAGCACCGCCTGTCCGGTCGGTTGCAACAGAAAGCCCGCCCCCACCGCCCGACACTCCTCGGCTTGCTCGAAAACGACCACCTCATGCCCCGCCCGCGCCAAAAATACCGCCGTCGCCGCGCCCCCAGCCCCACAACCCACCACCCCCACTCGCAAAGAAGCATTCTTCATGGTTCAGTCTTCATTTTTCACTCCCAAATACCTCCCCGTCACCGAGTTCCCGTCCCGCGCCAGCTCCTCCGGACTCCCCACCGCCACCACCCGACCACCCTCGCTCCCCCCGCCCGGACCCAGATCAATGACCCAGTCCGCCGCTCTGACCACGTCCAGATTATGCTCGACCACCAATAAGCTATGCCCCGCCTCCACCAGTCGCCGCAGCACCCCCAGCAAGACCCGCACATCCTCGTAATGCAGCCCCGTCGTCGGCTCATCCAACAAATAAAAGGTATGCTCGCGCGCCGGCTTCGCCAACTCACAAGCTAGCTTCACCCGCTGCGCCTCCCCGCCCGAAAGCGTGTTCGCCGCCTGTCCCAACTGCACGTAACCCAGCCCCACCTCATCCAGCGCCACCATGATGGCGTGCAGCTTCGGCACGGCCTCAAAGAACTTCCGCCCCTCCTCCACCGTCATCTCCAGCACCTCCGCCACGCTCTTGCCCCGATAACGCACCTCCAGCGTCTCCCGATTATAACGCCGCCCGCCGCAGGCCTCGCAACGCACAAAGGCATCCGGTAAAAAGTGCATGTCGATCTTGATCGCACCGCCCCCCTGGCACTTCTCGCAGCGCCCGCCCTTCACATTGAAGCTGAAGCGCCCCGATCTATACCCGCGCTGACGCGACAAAGGCAGCTTCGCAAACAACTCCCGCACCAAATCAAAGGCTCCCGTGTAGGTTGCCGGATTCGAGCGCGGATTGCGCCCCAGCGGACTCTGATCCACCACCACCACCTTATCAATCAAGTCCATTCCCTCGATCCGCTCATGCGCCCCCGGCTCCTCCTTGGCTCCATGAAATCGCCGCGCCAGCGCCCGACGTAAAATCCCGTCCACCAGCGTCGACTTCCCACTCCCGCTCGGCCCCGTCACACACACCATCCGCCCCAAAGGCACCTCCACCGTCACCCCCTGCAGATTATGCGCCCGCGCCCCCACCACCCGCAAAACGTGCAGCGGGTGGAATGCCCTTTGGGTACTTCCAGCCCGCTGACCCTCCCCTCCGTGCAGTGGGCTTCCAGCCCGCTGACCTCCCTCATCCCCTGCTTTCGTTTTTGCGTTTTTGAGTTTTTCAGTTTTTCCAAAAAGCCATCTCCCCGTCGCCGAATCCACCCCTTGAAAATCCTCCGGTCTCCCCACCGCGACCAACTCCCCGCCATGCGACCCCGCCCCCGGCCCGATCTCGATCAACCAATCCGCCGCCCGCACCATCTCCTCGTCATGCTCCACCACCACCACCGTATTGCCCGCATCACGCAGTCGTTTCAGCGCCGCGATCAAGCGTCCCACATCCGCCGCGTGCAAGCCGATGCTCGGCTCATCCAGGACATACAAAACCCCCGCCAGCCCGGCTCCCAACTGCGTCGCCAAACGCACCCGTTGGAACTCCCCACCCGACAAACTCCCGCTCGAGCGATCCAGATTCAAATAGCCCAAGCCCACCTCTTCCAAAAAAGCCAATCGCCGCCCGACCTCCCGCACCACCCCGGCCAAGGCCGCCGAGCGACCCTCCTCCGCCACCTGCAAGCCCTCCAGCCACCCGCGCGCCTCCCCGATCGACAACTCGCAGAACTCCGCAATCCCCAAACCCTTCTCCTCCGCCCCAAACAACTTCACCGCCAAATACTCCCGCTTCAGCCGCCGCCCCCCGCAGGCCCCACAGCGCCGCTGCCGCATGAATTTCCCCATCGACCTCTTCACCCCCTCGCTCTCCGTCTCCCGCCACAGCCGCTCGACCTGTCGACAGACCCCCTCGAATTCCTTATCCCACGGGATCTCCCGCCCGTCCTTCTCCCAGCGCACCTCCACCTTCTCCCCTTGTAATCCGAAAAACAAAGCCTCCTTGAAAGCCTCCGGCAAATCCCGGAACGGCAGCTCCAGCGAGACCCCCATGTGCCGCGCCAGCGCTTCGATCTGCAGCTGATTCCACCCCTTTTTCTTCTTCGTCCCCTTCGTCCACAAAACCACCGCCTCCCCCGCCAGCGTGCGATTCTCATCCGGCACCACCAGCTTGGGATCACAAAAAGCCTCCCGCCCCAAGCCATGACACTGCTCGCAAGCCCCCGCATGCGCGTTGAAGGAAAAATGCCGCGGACTCAGCTCCCCCAGCACAAAACCCGTCTCCGCATTCCGATAACTCGTCGCGAAACTCAACTCCTCCCACTCCTCCGCCCCCCGCTCCATCACCAGCGCCCGCACCTCCGCCCCACAAATCCGCATCGCCACCTCCACACTGTCCGCCAGACGCGACTCCCCCCCCGCCTTCACCACCAAACGATCCACCACCACCTCCACTGCTTTCACTACGGCCTCTTCCAAGTCTCCGCCCACCCCGTATCGCTTCAAAAACTCCTCCAGCTCCATCACCTCACCCCCCGCCCGCACCCCCACGAAGCCCTGCCGTTGCAAATCCCCCGCCAGCTCACCCAAACTCCCCGTCACCGCCAGCGGCGCCAACAAAATCACCTTTGTCCCCTCCGGTCGCCCCATCAGCGAGGCCACAATCTCCCCACTCGTCGCCCGCTCCAGCCGCTGCCTCGTCTCCGGATCATGCGGCACCCCCGCCCCCGCATACAAAATCCGCAAAAAATCATGAATCTCCGTCGTCGTCGCAATCGTCGATCTCGGATTCCCCCCGCCCGAGCGCTGCTCGATCGCAATCGCCGGACTCAGACCCTCGATCGCATCCACCTCCGGCTTCTCCAGCTGATCCAAAAACTGCCGGGCGTAGGTCGAAAGCGACTCCACGTAGCGCCGCTGCCCCTCCGCATAAAGTGTGTGAAAGGCCAGACTCGACTTCCCGCTCCCGCTCACCCCCGTCACCACCACCAACTTCCCCCGAGGGAGATCGACATCGATTCCCTTCAAATTGTGCTGCCGCGCCCCACGAATCCGGATCATCTCCGCCCCATCCTGCCCAAAGCCCCCCGCCAAGCCAATCCTAAACCGCCTCATCCACGGAACGCAGATTTCAATCCGCCCTCGAAAACGAACGAAGGAACGCCAAGCTCCGGCTTGGCAGACAACTCAAAACCTCTCAGCGTCTTCGCCGTCCCAACAAAACCAGCCCCGCCAGTGTCAACACGGACACCCCGGGTTCCGGCACGATCATCAACTCGCTCACGCTCAAGGCCGTATTCGAAAAGCGCACCTCATCAATCGCCCCCGTGAAGCGATCCGAGCCACCCGGGTTATAGGCTCCGATGCGGAAGGACGTCCCCGCATCATTCAGCGAGGAGTGATACCCCGTCACCGTCTCGCTCTGCAGCGCCCCGCCATTCGTCAAATCCTGCAGATAAAAAGTGACCGAACCCGCATCATAAACCGCCGCCGCATAGTAATCCACCCCCGTGCTGACCACGAGCGAGCTGCTTTGGGCAATGCCAGCCGAGCCATCAGCGGAAGTTGCAAAGCGCAAGTTCCCGTCCCGAATCGCCGAGATCCAAGCTCGATTACTCCCCGCCGTATCCCAATGACTCGCCAAGGTATTGCCCGCTGACACCGAACTCGCATTGAAAAAATACTCCACCGTCATCGCCGACCCCACGGCATAGCTGGCACGGTCCGAGGCCGCGAAATGATTGCTGCCGGAAAAAGCGGCATAGTGCTCATTCAGCGCGCCCGTCGCTGGCACCGGATTGGGAAAAGCCGAAGTCGCCCCGCTCACCGCCAGATCCATCTGAGCCGGAGCCCCGGACTGAGCCAGAACGCCCCCATTGATCTCATCCGTGCGGAACGCCGTATTCGTATCTCCCTCAAAACGCCAGTGCCCAACAACCGCCGCTTGCGTCGATCCAACGCAGAGCACCGAAAAAAGCGAACCCACAACCTGTTTTTTCATCATTCTCAATGGGCCTAACAAAGCCCGCCGTCCACGTCAACCAAGGAATAGAACTTCAATTCACCAGCTTTCGCGTGACGAAGCGGAAGGCGAGGGCTCCGAGGATGAGGGTG
>JBNNED010000002.1:0-2643 GCA_050285825.1 Verrucomicrobiales bacterium
TTTTTACACGCCGAAGCCGGAAATGTTCGATCTCATGGAAAAAATGGGCGTGCTGGCGGTCGAGATGGAAGCGGCGGGGCTCTTCGGCGTTTGTGCGGAGTTTGGGGCGCGCGGGATGGCCATCTGCACGGTGAGCGACCACATCCGTACGGGGGATTCGACGACGAGTGAGGAGCGGGAGAAGAGCTTCACGGCGATGATGGAAGTGGCTCTGGAAGCGGCGCGCAAAGTAGCAGTGGAATCATGAAAAAGGCCTTTTTTTCCGGAGTTTTGCTGTGGAGTTTGCTGACGCTTTGTCTAGGCGCGGCGGAGAAGGCGGATGAGCTGCGCGTTTATAAGGAAGTGGACGGCGTGAAGCTGAAAATCCACGTCTTCAAGCCGGAAGGGCACGCCGCCAGCGATCAGCGACCGGCCATCGTCTTTTTCTTCGGCGGCGGTTGGACTGGCGGATCGCCCGCGCAGTTTTTCCCGCATTGCAGGTATCTGGCCTCGCGCGGGATGGTGGCGATGGCTGCGGATTATCGGGTGAGATCACGCCATAAAACGACGCCGAGAGAGTGTGTCATGGACGGAAATTCGGCCCTGCGCTGGCTGCGGCGGAACGCGGCGGATTGGGGCGTCGATCCAGAAAAAATCGCGGCGGGCGGAGGTTCGGCGGGCGGGCAGGTGGCCGCTGCGACCGCGCTCGCGCAGGGATTTGAAGAAGCGGGAGAAGACCAGGCGGTGAGCAGCCGACCGGACTTGCTCGTCCTCTTCAACCCGGTTTACGACAATGGCCCGGAGGGTTATGGCTACGAGCGGGTGAAGGATTACTGGCGGGAGTTTTCGCCTCTGCACAATGTCGATGAGAAAGCGCCGCCGACGATTGTTTTTCTCGGCACGCAGGATGATCTGATTCCGGTGGCGACGGCGCAGACCTATCAGAAGCGCATGGAAGAGGCGGGCGTCGATGCCGAGTTACATCTTTACGAGGGCGAAAAGCATGGCTTTTTCAATGCGGGTAAGAAGCGGAAGATTTACGAAGACACCTTGGTGAAAATGGATCGTTTTTTGGTCAAGCACGGGTTTTTAGCAGCAAAAAAGGCGGCAAGCGATGACTGATCGGGAGCTCATGGCGATGGCGGCGGGCGCGGCGCGGCAGGCCTACGCCCCGTATTCGGAATTTCGCGTCGGAGCCGCCCTCCTCGGGAAGTCCGGGAAGGTTTTCGTGGGTTGCAATGTCGAAAACGCCTCCTACGGGCTCACGATGTGCGCGGAACGGGTGGCGCTCGGGCAGGCGGTGACTGGTGGCGAGCGGGAGTTCGTGGCGGTGGCGATTTCTTTAAAAAACGGAGGTTCCCCCTGCGGAGCCTGCCGGCAGGTCTTATATGAATTTTCTCCGGCGATGCGGGTGCTGATGGCGGACGAGGCAGGGGACTTGGTGAAAGAAGCCGTGCTGGCGGACTTGCTGCCGGAAGGTTTCGGGCCGGCAAGTTTGTGAGAAGGGATTGCCGCTTGTCAGGACTTGGTGGGGCTTGCTAGCTTCATTTTGATGACGATGACCCGACCTGAACTCTGGGAGAAGCTGGCCGCTTATGATTTTGACGATGCGGAGCGGGGTTTGCGCTTCTCGCCCCGGCTGCAGCGTGAGCAAGGCTGGGGGGCGGAAAAAACGCGGCGCGCGCTGCTGGAATACCGGCGCTTTCTCTACCTCGCGGCGGTGGCGGGTCATCCGGTGAGCCCGTCGGCGGAAGTCGATGCCGTCTGGCACGTCCATTTATTTTTCACGCGGGATTACTGGCAGCGGCTGTGTGGCGAAATTCTTTGTTTTCCGCTTCACCACGGGCCTTCGCTGGGTGGGGGAGGGGAAGAGACGAAGTTCCGGGAGTGGTATGAGCGGACCTTGGCGAGTTACCGGCGGGAGTTCGGAGAGGAGCCGCCGCAGGATTTGTGGCCGGTGGCGAAGCTGCGTTTTGCGCCGACTCATCAGCAGTGGGTGGACCGGAAGCGGCATTTTGTGATTTCCAAGAAAGCACTGACGTCGTCTCTCGGAGCCCTGGGTTTTTCCGCGCTGCTGGCGGGTTGCGTGAACGTCATGGCGGCGGGAGACGGGGGTGGCTTTTTCCTCTTCTTCGCCTTCCTCATGATCGTGGTGATCGTAAAATTCGGCGGCAAAGGCGGAGGCGGCGGTTCTTCCTGCGGCTTCGGGGGCGGGGGAGGATGCGGATCGAGCTGTGGGAGTAGCTGCGGCGGGGGCTGCGGGGGCGGTGATTGAGCCGAGTCGGGTGAAAAGGACGTTGCCAGCGGGCGGGGGCGCGCGCATGCTGGGGCTGGATGAAATTGTTGCCAAAAGGGGCGGTGATCTGCGGGGCGGCGGCGGCGCTCGTCGTTTTCGGCTTGTTGGAGACGAATGGGGTCTTGCTGAGTCTCGGGCTGGCGGGGTTTTTGCTGCTGGGCGTGGCCTGGTTTCTGGCTTGGGGGAATTTGCGGGGCTTGCGGGTGGATGTGGCGATGCCGGAGCGGGTTTTTGCGAACGAGGGCTTTGATCTGGCCTTGCGCGTGGAGAACGGGAGGCGGGTGCGGGATGCCTTCGGGGTGCGGGCGGAGTTGCGACTGTGCGGGGTGGCGGACTTGCGGACGGAGGCGCTGTGGGTGCCGGCGCGG
>JBNNED010000003.1:0-8589 GCA_050285825.1 Verrucomicrobiales bacterium
GAGGGCGACGAAGGTGAAGGAGCGGAAAAAGGAGTGCAGGAGGAAGATGACGACGAGAAGGATGAGCGCCGACATCAGAGCGATGGTGCGGGAGGCTTCTTTCTGGGCGAGATATTCGCCTTCAAAAGAGAGGGTGTAGCCTTCGGGCAAGGTGACTTTCTCCGCGACCTGGCGCTTGAGTTCGTCCACGGCGGCCACGAGATCGGGCGTGGTGGGGTTGATGGCGACGACGTAGCGGCGGCGGAGGTTCTCGCGCTTGATCGTGTTCGGCCCCTTGGCCATGCGGATGTGCGCCACGGAGTCGAGCGGGACGAGCTTGTCGGCCTGGGTGTCGATGTAGAGAGAGCTGAGGCGCCCGGGGTTTTCGCGCCATTCTTCCGGGAGACGTACGACGAGATCATAGACGCGGACGCCCTCGTAAAGTTCGGCCACGATTTCGCCGCCCATGAGCGCGGCCATTTCGCCGGTCAGATTGCCGGGAGTCACCCCATAAGCGGCGGCCCGTTCGGGGTCGGGTTCGATGCGGAGCTGGGGAACGGAGGCCTGTTGCTCGCCGCGGGCCTCGCCGAGACCGGGGATATCCCGGGCGACGTCCACGATTTCCGTGCCGAGGCGGCGCAGTTCATCGAGATCGGGACCGAAAATTTTCACCGCCACCTTGGCGGAAACGCCACTGAGCATGTGACCGACGCGGTCGGCGAGCGGGCCGCTCATGGCACTGAAAGTTCCGGGGATTTTCTGCATTTCCGCCCGGATGTCGTGGATGATTTCCTCGCGGCTGCGCCCGGACGTGTGATCGAACTCGACGTCGAACTCGACGCTAGAAACGGGCACGACGTGGTCTCCGCGCTCGGCTCGCCCGGCCCGGTATGCCGCCGTTTTGACTCCCGGAATGGCGAGGAGCCGCTCCAGAGCCACGTCCGAGATTTCCGTCGTCGTCTTCAGAGAAGTTCCGGGATCGAGGGTCGTTGCGACCAGAGCGGTGGGTTCGCGGAAGGCGGGGAGGAAATTGCGCCCCATCTGATCGAAGGCCGCCCACGAGAGCCAGATGAGAGCACCGGTCAGCAGAAGAACGAGGAGGGGTTGGGCGAGGGCGAAGCGCAGCCAGGTGTGACGGAAGGCCGCTTTGAGCCAGCGGACGAGGATGAAGTCGCGATGTTCCTGACCCGCTTTCGGGTTGAGCAAAAGCGAGCTGAGAACGGGAATGACGGTGAGGGAAACGAGGAAAGAGGCCGCCATGCTGACGATGGTGGCGATGGCAATGGGCGTGAAAAGCCGCCCTTCGAGTCCGCTCAGAGCCATCAACGGCAGGAAGACGAGGATGATGAGAACGGTGGCGTAGAGAATGGACGACCGCACCTCGCTGGAGGCGCGCGCGATGACTTCGAGCTTCGGCAAAGGCTCGGCCAGGGCCGCGTTTTCCCGCAGGCGGCGGAAGACGTTTTCGACATCGACAATGGCGTCATCGACGACCATCCCGACCGCCACGGCGAGCCCGCCGAGGGTCATGGAGTTCACCGAGAGTCCGAAAAGATCGAAAACGAGCACCGTGATGCCCAAGGAGAGCGGAATCGCCGTCAGGGTGATGGCGGTGATGCGGAAGTTGAGGAGGAAGAGAAAGAGGACGATGGCCACCATGATCGCGCCGTCGCGCAGGGCTTCGACGAGGTTGTCGATCGAGAGTTCGATGAAGTCCTCCTGGCGGTAAAGCGCTTGCAGTTCGGCCCCGGCGGGAAGGGCGGATTGTAGTTCCGCGATGGCGAGATCGAGTTCTTTGCTCAGGGCGATGGTGTCGAATCCCGGAGCCTTGCGGATCGATAAAATGACACCCCGCGTGCTGAGATTTCCCTCGGCATCAGGCTCACCCGCGGCATCACCAAAACCCGCGTCCCCCCGCATGGGCTCGGTGTCCCAGGCGACCCGGGCGACGTCGCGAATTTGGATCGGGCGGTCATTGCGGTAGGCCACCACGGTGCTGCCGATGACCTCGGGGTCGCTGCTCATGGCGAGATTGCGCACCATGATTTCTTCGGCGCGTTCGGTCAAAAATCCGCCCGTGGTGTTTCGCACGGCCTCGCTCGCGGCCTCGCGCAATTGCTCGAAGGTGATGTGGTGCAGGAGCATCCGCTCGGGATCGGGCTGGATCTGCATTTGCTTCACCCCACCGCCCATGGCGAGAACTTCGGCGATGCCGGGAATCGATTGCAGGCGACGAGCCACCACCCAGTCGGCGAGGACGCGGAGATCGCGCGGCGAGCTCGCCCCCGAAGGATCGCGCAAGCCCAGCAGCATGATGTCGCCCATGAGCGAGGAAACGGGCGTCATGTAGGGATTCACCCCCTCGGGCAATTGCTCGCTCACGCCCATGAGGCGTTCCTGCACAAACTGCCGCGCCTGATAGATGTCGGTGCCCCAGTCGAATTCGATGAAAATCAGGGAAAGCCCGATGTCGTTCGTCGTGCGCACGCGGTCCACCCCGGTCACCCCCATGAGGGCGTTCTCCAGGGGGATGGAAATGAGGGTTTCGACTTCCTCCGGCGAGTAACCCGAGGCCTCGGTGAGGAGGGTCACGGTCGGTTTGGTGAGGTCGGGAAGGACGTCGACCGGCATTTCGAGGGTTTTTTTGACCCCGAGTATGAGCAAGACCACAGCCAGCATGAGGACCAGGCCGCGTTGGGCGAGGGAAAAGCGGATGAGGCGATCAAGCATGGCGAGCCTCCTTCCGTTTGGCGTTCCAGAGCAGTTGGAGGCAGAAAATGAGCAAAATGGTGCTGCCCAGCGCGTAATAGCCCAGCCAGGCGGGTGCCCCGGCGGATTCGTGTTCCCCGTCGGGTCCATGGTCGTGATCGTGCGCCTCTTTTTTATCGGCCTCCGTCAGCTCGGAGCCGTCTTCGGCGTGTTCATGGCCGTGCGCCGCGTCGAGAGCTTCCTTCAGCGAGCCGCCGCTGGCTCCGCCGACATAGCCGAGCGAGTAGGAACCGCGCGTGACGACCTCATCGCCGGGAAAAAGCCCTTGCAGAACTTCGTAGCGCCCCCCGCTCTGTTCGCCCAGAACGACCGGCACCTTGATGAAGGTGTTGGGGAGCTCAAAATGCTTGGCGTAAACGACTCGCGCACTCGGATCACCCTGCACGGCCTGCTCGGGGACGGAGAGGACATTTTCGCGGCTCGAGACCACGATGTGAAACTCGGCGCGCATCCCGGGCTGGAGTTTGCCTTCCGGGTTGGCAATTTCAAAAATCCCCTGCACCGTGCCGGTTTCGCGGTCGGCTTCGGTTGCGAAACGACTCAGGGTAGCGGAGAATGTCGCCTCGCCCAGGGCGGGAAAACTGAGGGTGGCTTTCGAGCCGATTTGAATGCCCGGAGCGCGCTGTTCCGGGATATTGGCCACGGCCCAGAGGCGGCGTCGGTCGCTGATATCCATGATCTCGTTCGTGGGTTCGACCGGTTGGCCCACCGTGATGTGCGACTTGATCACCAGTCCGCTCCGGGGGGCGATGAGCTCGATGCTGGGCGGCGGGTTGCCCGGTTGGCGACTCTCCAAAGTCCCCACGACCTGTCCTTTTTCCACAAAATCACCTTCGATGACGTCGAGCCGGCTCACGCGCCCGGCGATGCGGGTGGAAACGACGGAGTGTTCGCTGGGAATCGCTTCCAGCCGCCCGATGGCGAAGACGCTGCGCTCAAAGTCGCTTTCTTCGACCAAAACGGTCTCCAGCTTCAGGTTCTGCACGCCTTCTTCTTTGAGGATGATGAGATTTTCGGCATTTTCGGTCGGGCCTTCCGCCGCGCGGGCGAGAGGCGGGAGACTGAGGGTGAGGGCGGCGAGTAAGAGATTGAGTTTCATGGGCTTGAGTGGGATGAGGTCTGGAAAGTGGGGTTTAGTGGTCGGCTGCCATGTCGTATTTGCTCTTGGCAAGGTGGAATTCGCGGAGGGCGTCGAGACGGGCGCTTTGTAGCGACAATTCCTGATCCTGGGCGCGCAGGACATCCTGGAGCGGAATTTCCCCCCGCTCGTAAGCCGCTTGGGTTTCGGCAATGTGCTTTTGGGAAATGGGGAGAAGTTCTTTTTTGATGCTGGCGGCGAGTTCCTGCCACTGTTGCATCTCTCCGTAATAGGCCGCGAGTTCGCTGCGGATGCGACGCTGCAGGGCCTCGGCTTCCTGGTGGAGGCGACGGTAGCGGGCGTCGGCGGCGGCCACCGCTCCGGCATTGGTGTCGTTGGTGGCGAGGGGAATGCGCACGCGCAGGCCGATGATTTGCTCGTTTTCAAGTTCGTCATCGCGACCGACTCCGGCGAAGACGCCCGCTTCGATGTCGTCATATTTGCGCGCTTGTTCGAGGCTCACTTCGTCGGCGGCGCTGCGGGCCCGGTGGCGCAGAGCGGCGAGGTCAGGGCGGCTGGCGCTGGCGACGATGAGGGGCGGGAGCTGGGGAGGGGGTAGGGTGCCGGGGGCGTGGATTTCGCCGTCGGCATTGAGATCGAAAAGCGGACGGAGCTCGGCGAGGGCGAGAGTGAGCTTGATATCGAGCTGGCGCGCGCGGTTGCGGTAGCGCTGGGCCTCGATGAGGGCGGAGGCGGAGTCGAGAGGGGAAAGCTCGCCTCGCGCGGCGGCTTCCTTGATGAAGGTGGCGAGCTCGCGGGCGTTTTTTTCCTGGGCGGCCAGCAGTTCTTTTTCCTGGCGGAAGGCGAGCACTGCGACCAAGGTCTGGCGCGCCTGGCCGAGCAATTGACGTTCGACCTCGCGCACCTCCTCCGCAGCGGCGGCGACGAGGCTGGCGGAGACTTTCTTTTCCAGAAGGAGGCGATTGGCGCGGGGGAATTTCTGGGAGTAAGCCGCGGTGAGCATGAGCTCGTGCAGCCGACGGTCGGTCTCGAAGCTCACTTCGAGTTCGGGATTGGCCTTCAGTCCGGACTGAGCCAGTTTCCCTTGGGCTTCGGCGATGAGTTGGCGTGCGGCGGCGAGCTGGGGATTGTGCAGGCGAAGCTCGGGGGCGAGGTTCGCGAAGGTGATCGTGATTTCCTGATCGTGCCGGTGGTGGGCTTTGACCGCGATTTGCGGGAGTTCCAGCGAGGCGGGTCTGACTTCGATGAGTGGGAGGCGATTCGCCTGTTCGCTGCTGGTGCAGGACGGGAGGGCGAGGAGGGCGGCGGCGAGGGGGAGATGTTTTTTGAGTGGTTTTTTCATGGCTGTGGTGGCTCGGGTTTGCTTTAAAAGAGTCGATGCGCGTGTTGTTGTTATTGTGGGCGTTCCTGCCCCTGCTTTCCTGTCAACCGTGGGTGGAGCCGGGGGCGAGCGCAGGTCCGTATCCCGCCCGCCCGACCATGGTCCCGCCCGCGCCGGGTCAGGTTTATGCGACTCCGCAGGTGCCGGTGACTCCGTCCCGGCCGTCGGTGCGCGTGCGGGAGCCGGGGGCGGTGGGAGGAGAGAAGAAATGGCTGGCGGGAGCCGTCACTTTTCGCGGCTTGACGGAGGGACAACTGGCCGCTTTGCGCGTCATTCCCGAAGGGAGCACGGAGATTTTTCAGCCCCGCAATGGACGTTACACGCAGGTCGACGGCTTTTGGTGGCGTGGCGACCCCGTGAATTGGTATAAAATCCCCGATCACGCCGAGGCCTGGGTGGTGGGGCCGCAGGGAGTGGCTCCGAGTCAGCACGAGGGCGTGGACCAGCGGCAGGGCTTTGCTGTTTATCGCAAGGCGCTGCCCGGCTTGGGCGCGGCGAGTGCGCTGCGTGGCGGGGTTTCCGAAGCGGGATTTTACCCCCGGAGAGGAAGGACGATGATCGGGGTGGCTTACCCGTTTTGAAAGCGAGGTAGTCATGGTAGTGATGAGGTTCGGACCTTGGGTCCGCAGGGGATGAAAAAGGGGAGAATCGAGATGAAGACGCAGGAATTGCGTTGAAGCGATCCGAAGCTTCGCGTGATCGGGAGATCAGCTCACGGAACGAGGCGGCGGGAAAGGGCAGCCGCGGGGAATGAGCCTCAAGGTGCGCAAAAAGGGCACCGAGGCGGGGGAATCACAGCCGGAAATTGGCGTAGGTCAGGAAAAGCGGGTGGGGCGGAGGAGGCACCGCAGGCGAGCCACGGATGGGGAGCTGCGCCAGATTTCTGGGTCGTGGAACCAAGAGCTGGGACGGCGCGAAGTCCACTGAAGTGCTGGGCGTTTGGGTGTTCAGTCCTTCCGCTCCGCTCTGGCTGAAGCGGAGAAAATCCTCGCTTTTAAAAGAGATGAGCCGGTGGCAATCCTGAGTGAGCTCGGGTCCGCCGTCGGTGGGGTGGGGCTCGGGGTGCCCGTGCCCGTCAGAGTGTTCGTGTCCCTCGGCGTGGGTATGGTTACAACCGCCGTTCTCAAGCACCAAGGTATCGGTGCAGGGACAAAAGGCCAGGACAGGGTAGGGCGCGATGAGCAGGAGGCACATCACACTCAAAAAGAGAGAAGCTGTCAGGCGGCGAAGCATCACAATGACAAGTCGTAAAATAGGCTGGGCTGGAGTCTTGGCAAGCTTTATTGAGCCCGCATGTGTGAGTTGGACGTGGTTTGCGCGGTGATATTCCAAAAAAAGCGGGTCCTGGCCTGCCGGCGGGCGCGGGGAGAACTCGCGGGCTGCTGGGAGTTTCCCGGCGGGAAGAAGGAGCCGGGCGAAGCGGGCGAGGAAGCCTTGCAGCGGGAGCTTTGTGAGGAGTTGGGCATTGAAACGGAAGTTGGGCGCTTGCGACAGGTCGTGATCTGGCGGAGTGCCTCGCGCTTGATTCGGCTGCACGCTTACGAGGTCCGTCATTGGACGGGAGAGCTTCGCTGTCTGGATCACAAGGAGATGCGTTGGGTCGATGCGTGGCGGGGTGATGTCTTGGCCTGGGCACCGGCCGATGTGCCGATTTGGGCGGAACTCCGGCGGGAGCTGTCGGATGCGGGTCATTTTTAAGGGGAATCTTTTAGACAGGGGCTCGGTGGCGTGCTAGCGTCCCGCCGCATGAAAATGATGAAAATTGCCTTAGTGATGCTTGGTTCGCTCGCGCCTCTTTTCGGTGGAGAGCTCAACGCCTTGAGCGCGGAAGAGAAAGAAGCGGGCTGGAAATTGCTTTTTGATGGAAAATCAGCCGAGCATTGGCGGAATTTCAAGAAAGAGGGGGTGTCTGAGAAGTGGGAGGTGAAGGATGGGGCGCTGGTGTGGACGGAGAAAGGGGCGGGTGACATCATCACAAAAGAGCAGTTCGACGCCTTTGAACTGACGCTCGATTACAAGATTAGCAAGGGAGGGAATTCCGGTCTGATGTATCATGTTTTGGAAACTGCGGGCACGCCGTGGCAGACGGGGCCGGAAATCCAGATTCAGGACAATGTCGATGGCCATGATCCCCAGAAAGCGGGCTGGCTGTATCAGCTTTATCCGGCGGATATCGACGCCACGAAGCCGGCGGGTGAGTGGAACACGCTGCGCATTCTCATCACGCCGGAAAAGTGCGTGCATTGGATGAACGGCAAGAAGTATGTCGAGTATGTCAAGGGTTCCAAAGACTGGGACGAGCGGGTGGCGAAGTCGAAATTCCACAAATTCGAGGGCTTCGGCAAGGCGACGAAAGGACATATTTGCTTGCAGGATCACGGCAACGTCGTGAGCTACCGCAATATCAAGATCCGCGAGGTCAAGTGACTTGATTGCGAAGAAGTGAAAGCAGCCGGAGCCCGTAGGTTCCGGCTTTTTTTTTGTGCCCGTGAGCTGAGGCCGCTTGCCAGGCGGGGGGATCGGGGGCAGGGTGTGGGCATGTTGTATGGTATTGTTGATCTGGGATATGTCGGTCGGGACGAGGCGCTGGCGGTGGGGGAGGATTTGCTGCGCGGCGGGGTGGATTTTTTACAACTGCGGGCGAAGGGCGAGGCTCCGGAATCGCTCCTGGAGCTGGCTTGCGGCTTGGCGGAACTGGGACGGCACTATGGGAAGCCCTTCGTGGTGAACGATCACGTCGAGCTGGCGCGTGAGTGCGGGGCGGACGGGGTTCATCTGGGTCAGGACGATGGCGAGCTGGCTGCGGCGCGTGCGGTGCTGGGCGAGGGCAAGTTGGTCGGGCGTTCGACGCATTCTCCCGAGCAGGCCAGGGCGGCCTTGGCGGAGGGGGCGGATTACATCGGCTTCGGGCCCTTGTTTCCCACGCCGACGAAGGAAGGCCGCCCCGCCATCGGGCTGGAGGATGTGGCCGGGGTGATGCAGGAGGTGGGCGCGCGCATTCCCGTGTTTTGCATCGGTGGGATCAAGGAAGAGACCTTGGCTACGGTGCTGACGGCGGGCGCGTGTCACGTCGTCATCGTTTCCGCCTTGTTACAGGCGGAGGATATTGCGGAGGCGACCCGGGAGCTGCGCGCGCGGGTGGTCAGGGATTGAGGTGCTTGTTGAGGAGGGCGCGGGCTTGGTCGGTATTGGCGGCGTGACCGAGAATCTCGCCGCTGCGGATCAAAGTGAGTCCGTCCGGCAGGGCTTGCTCGACGGGAAGGAGGCTTGCCGGGAGGTCGCCCGCTTGCGCGAGAATGCCGCTCTGGGCGTGAGCCGGTTTGTTGAGGAATTTGCGCAGGGGGGCGTTGAGTTCGTCCGG
>JBNNED010000004.1:0-19864 GCA_050285825.1 Verrucomicrobiales bacterium
TCTTTGAATGTCAGTGAGGTGGGTTTTCACTTGGCACGGGCGGCTTTGGCGAAGGGAGAGTGGCCGGCGGCGGAGGGGCTGCGGGTGGAGGAGTTTGTCAATTCTTTGGATTACGGGGACGCGCCAGCCAGTGAGGCGGAGCGGGTGGCCTGTGCGCAGGAGCAGGCGGCGCATCCTTTTTTGCAGCAACGCAATCTCTTGCGGATTTCGCTGGGGACGGCGGCTCTGGGTCGCCAGGCGGGGACGCCGTTGCGGCTGACGGTCTTGCTGGATCGGAGTGGGTCGATGGAGCGGGAGGATCGGGTGGCGAGCGTGCGGGCGGCTTTGGAGCGGCTGACGGAGCTCCTGGGCGAGGGAGACGAGCTTTCGCTGATTGGTTTTGCGCGGACGCCGCATTTGTTAGCGGCGCGGGTGAAGGGGGAGGAGAGTGGCGAAAAAGTCCTGGGGCTACTGGAGGCGACGCCGAGTGAGGGCGGGACGAATCTGGAGTCGGCGCTGGCTCTGGGGCGACGGGTGGCGCGGCAGCAGTTCGCGGCGGGGGCGCAGAATCGGGTGATTTTGGTGACGGATGGAGCTGCGAATTTGGGCGATGCGAAGCCGGAACGACTGGCGGCTTTGGTGACGGAGATGCGCAAGGAGGGGATCGCTTTTGATGCCTGCGGGGTGGGGGCGAAGGGGCTGAATGACGAGATTCTGGAGTCGCTGACGCGTCAGGGCGACGGTCGCTATTACCTTCTCGATCGGGCCGAGGAAGCGGATGCGGGCTTTGCGCGGCAGATCGCGGGAGCCCTGCGTCCGGCGGCGGAGAATGTGAAGGTGCAGGTGGTTTTCAACGAGAAGCGAGTGGGGCGATATCAGTTGCATGGCTTTGAAAAACATCGCCTGGCAAAAGAGGATTTTCGCGATGACGCCGTGGATGCGGCGGAGCTGGCGGGGGAGGAAAACGGGGTGGCGCTGTATCACTTCGAGCCGCTGCCGGAGGGCGAAGGCGAGGTCGGCACGGTCTCGGTGCGCTTCCGCGACACGGCTTCGGGCGAGATGGTGGAACGGCTATGGATGATCCCTTACCTGGCGCAGCCGCCCGCGCTTTTCGGGGAGGCCGAGGAGAAAGTGCGCCTGGCGACGCTGGCCTGGTTGGCGGCGGAAAAACTTCGCGGCGGTCCGGCTGGGGAAGCGCTGGGCTGGGGCAAATTGCAGACGGAGCTGGCGCGGCTGGAGGGCGCGTTTGGGGGACGGAGAAATTTCAGGGAATTCCAGGAAATGGTGCGTCAGGCGCGGGCTTTGGCGGGCGAAACGAAAGACTGATTGAGCGATGAAAATGAGATTACTGATGATGTTGTGGCTGGCGACGTGTTTGCCGGGCTGGACGCAGGAGAACGCGCGCGAGGGAGGCTGGGTCGTCATCGAGGCGACGGGGCTGGAGCGGGAAGCTCCTTTGTTTTACGGCACGGAGCTGGTCTCGGAGGTCAGCCTGGGTGTGGCGGAAGTGCGGGAGCGCGTGCGGGTGGATTTTCGGATTTTGCAAGGGAAGGCGAAGCGTCTCGCGGTGGCGTGGTCGGGCGGGGCTGAGGTCGTTTCGGTGGCCGGCGAGCGGGTCGCGGGCTGGGGGGTGGTCGAGCGGGGCGGGGAGCGTTTTCTGGAGTTTGAGCTGAAAGAGGATGGAGCGAGAAAGGACAGCGGGCAGGATGCCCACAGCACGGAGGCTTTTGAGCGGGTGGAGGCGGTGGTGGAGCTGCGACGAAAACTCACGGACTTGCCGACGCGACAGGCGCTGAGTTCCTTCGGGCCGGCGAACGGAGCGGGCTTTTCCGCGCGCTACCGCCTGCGGGCGGAAGAGGGTGTTGTTTTTGAATTACTCAAGGCCGAGGGACTGGTCGAAGCGGAGGAAGGGGACGAGTTGGTGGCGCTCGGGGCGTCGAGCCTGGAAGTCGAGCTGCGTCGGGTCGGAGCGGGGGCGCGGGGGTTGGAATTGAGTCAGGTTTCGCTCTCGGGGGAGATGCTGGAGACCGGCGAAGTGGGTCGTTTTTGGTGGCGGGGTGTGGTGACGGTGACGGGGGAGGTGCCCCGGCGTCTGGCTTTTCTGCGTGGGGAAGCGGCCCCGATCGGGCGGGCGGCGGCCGAGGGCTACCGCTTGGATCTCGGCGCGGAGGGATATGACCTGGTTTTTGAAGAAGCGGGCGTTTACGCCTTGGAATTGCCCTTCGTGGCGAAAGCCGGGGAGTCGCCGAGTGGTCGGGCGCTGCGTTTTCAAGTGCCGGGTGGGGCGGTCGTGCCGCTGCAACTGGAAGGCCTGGATGAAGTCAGGGAATTTGCGGGAGAGAGTGCGGCGCTTTTGCGTCGGGAAGACGGGGCGTGGCGGGGGTTTTTGCCAGCCAGTGGCGAGCTGGCTTTGGCCTGGGACGAGGGCGCGGAAGCGGAGCGGGGCGATTTGTTTTTTACAACGGAGTCGGCGGTGGATCTCCTCGCGGGCTCGGGTCTGATCCGGCAGGAAGAGAAGCTGGCTGTGACGGTCTTGCAAGGGGAAATCGCGGAGCTGGAGCTCGCTTTGGCGGGCGCGGGCGAGATTTTGGCGGTCGAAGGCGTGCGTCATTGGACGGTGCGGGGGGAGGGTGCGGAGCGGGTGCTGGCGCTGGGCTTCGGCGAGGCGCGCAAGGGCACGTTCCAGATTGTCGTGCGTTCGCAAACGACGCTGGACGAGGTGCCGGGAGTGGCTGAGCCTATGCGATTAACGCCCTTGCGCGCACTGCGGCACAGCGGTCACTTGCGGGTGCTCTCGCTGGGAGCGGTCAAGGTGGAAGCGCGCGAGCTTTCGGGCTTGATGCAGCTCGCCCCCGAGCAGTCGCCTCAAGTGGGGAAGGTGCCGGAGGGGACGCGGCAGGTTTTTTATTATCGCTACCCGACGGGCGAGCGGGCCTTCTCGCTGGGGGTGGCGCAGGTGCGACCGGAGGTCGGCTTGTCGCAGATTCTTATTTTTGAAATGGGGGAGAGCGAGCGGACGCTGCGGGGCGAGCTGGAGTTGGAGATTCGCGAAGCGGGCATCCGCGATTTTGATATCGACATTCCGGCGGATTACCAAGTGGTGGCCGTGACCGGAGCGGAGGTCGATGACTACCTCGTGGGGGAAGCGGAGGACGGGCGACGCTTGCTGCGGGTTCTGTTCCGGGAGGAAATCAGCGGGCGGAGGCTGGTTTCGTTTCACCTCGAAAAAAACGGGTCGGCCTCGGGTGGTAACTGGCTCTTGCCCGTGCCGCGCTATCCGGGAGCGAAGTCGTGGCGGGGTCAGATCGGGGTGGCGACCGTGCCGGGTTTTCGGCTTGATGGCGCGGAGGTGACGGGGCTGGCGGAGATTCCTCTGGCCCAATTCCAGCGCAAGCGAGCCGATCTGCAACAGGCTTACCGACTGCGCGGCGGGGAGTGGTCGGCGCAGTTGGCGGTCGAGGCTTTGGGCCGCCATGTCCAGGCGGACGCCTTTCATTTGTATGCCTTGAAAGACGGCCGGGCTTACGTCTCGGTGCTGGTGAATTATTTTGTCACCGGTTCGCCGGTGGACGAGTGGCGTTTGCAACTGCCCGCGGGCGCCCGCAATGTCAAAGTCGAGGGTCGCGAGGTGCGCGACGCGCAGGTCGAGGGGAAGAGTCTGCGCGTGCCCTTGCACCGGGCGGTCATGGGAGCCTATCAACTGCTCGTCAGCTATGAGGAAGAAGCGGGGGAGGAATTGCACTTCGGAGCTTTGCTGCCGGAGGGCGTGGAGGACGAGCGGGGCTATGTCCAGCTGGTGAGTCCGGCTCAAGTGGGGATCGGAGAGGTGCGCGCGGAAGGAGTGCTGCGCCTCGACCCGCTGGAATTGCCGGCGGAGTATCGTCTCATGTCGCACGCGCCCTCGCTCGCGGCCTGGCAATACGCGCGGCGACCCTTTTCGCTGCAGGGAAGCCTGCGCTGGCACGAGGCCGTTCCGATGGCGCGGCAAGTGGTGGAATTTTGCGAGTTGGAGAGTCGTATCGCGCGGGACGGCAGTGTCGTGACCACGGGGGATTTCGCTTTGCGGACGACGGGAGAACGGGCCTTGCGCCTGCTGGTGCCGGAGGGTTTGGACGTGTGGGAAGTGCTGGTGAACGGTCGGCAAGTGACGACGCGGGAGGATGAAGGCGGGCGCTTGGTGCCTTTGCCTGCGGGAGGGCGGGATGAGCAGGAGCCGGTGCGGGTGCTCGTGAGGGCGGGGCAGGAGGCGCGGGGCGAGCGCGTGGCCTTGAAAGAGCCGCGCGTGGCAGGTGGAACGCAGTTGCTGACGCGCTGGGAGATCCAGGCGGACGAAGGTCGGGTGCTCAAACCGCTTGCTTCCGGAGTGATGCGCTGGGCGGAAGGGACGGAAGTGCGGTCGGGAGCCGATTGGATCGGAGCCAAACTGGGCTGGGGCGTGCTTTTGTTGGCGCTGTTGTTCGGGCTCGGTCTTTGGCTCTGGTGGCGCGGCGGCTGGGGCGGCTTGTTCGGGCTGGCGATCTTATTGCTCCTGTCCGTGATTTTCGCGCGTCTGGCCTTGCTGGGTTTCGGCAATGAGGCGAACTTGCAGGATCGTCTCGAATTGCGAGTCGCGGCGCTGGCCGATGAACGGGCCCTGGAAGCCGTGGTGGCGCAGGGAACGGAGAAAAAACTGGCCTTCTCGGGTGGCGCGGTGACCTTGCTCGTGCTGGGCGGGGGCCTCTTGGTGTGGTCGCGCCTGATCGCCAAAGGCCGGGGGCGGGTCGCGGCCGCAGGAGGCTTTTTGGCGCTGCTCGGGCTTCTGTGCCTGGTGAGCGGAGCGGGTTGGTTCTTCGCCCTGTGGACCTTGGGCGGACTCTGGGCCTTGGGGCGTGGCTGGCGGGAGGGAGGCGGTCGCTGGCTGCGGGATAAGATCGGGGGCGGAAAAGCGGGGGAAGCGGTGGTGAGTTCGCTTGTTCTCCTCGTGATGACCGCTGCTTCGGGTCCTTTGGACGCCCGGGAGCCGGGGGTGAAGGGAGCCGTGAAGGAGAAAGTGAAGAAAGTGGTGGCTTTGCCCGAGCGGAAGGCGGCGGAAGAATGGCATGAAATTTGGGAGCTGGGCGAGGAGCGGATCCGAGTGAAGGGCGAAGTCTCGCTCGTGGCGGAGGCGGGCGAGGAAGTGCTTTTACTGCGCGGTCCGGCGGTCCTGACCAGTGTGGCCGCGCCCGGGCTGCGCGTGGTCAAAAAAGAAGAAGCTGGCGGCTGGAGTTATCTTCTCGTGGCGGAAACGGCGGGGCGTCACGAAGCGGCCTTTGTCTATGAATTGGCGCGGGCTCAGGGCGAAAAAGGCGGAGTGACAGTGCCGAGCGGTCCGGCGGCGGTGAAGTCGCTGCGCGTGCTGTCCGGAGATCAGGCTTTGACCGTGCGATCGCCGCAGGCGCTGTGGCGCGAGGAAATCGCGGCGGGCGAGACGCGTTTGTGGCTGGGACGCGACGCGCAGGCGCGCGTGACTTGGGAGGAAGGGGAGGAGCGAGTGGCTGCGGGCGAGGAACGCTTTTTTGTCGAGGGCGCGGCCCTGCTCGTGCCGGGACCGGGCGTGGTGGATGCCTGGCAGCGTTTTCTGATCCGCCCGGCCAAAGGAAAAGTGGCGGAATTGCGCCTGCTCGTGCCGGAAGAATTCATGGTGGGTCGCGTCGAGGCGGAGGGACTGCGGGACTGGCGATTTGATGCCGGAAAACGGGAACTTGTCCTGCGCTTTCGCGAGGCGCGGGCGGAAGTTTTTGCCGTGTGGGTGGAAAGCCAGCGGGCCTTGTCGGGTCTGCCGGCCGATCTCGGGGTCGCTCCCCTGCGGGTGCGTGGGGCGGCGGGAGAGGTCGGCGTCCTGGCGGTCGCTCCCGGGGGAGAAGCCGAGTTGGGTCGGGTAGAAGTGGCCGGAATGACGCCGGTGGCGGCGGGAGATTTCCCGTCGGAACTCCTTGAAAAAGCGCACTCCGCAGGCGAGTTGCGGCGGGTTTGGCGTTACGGGGCGGAGGAAGCGAAGCTCGACCTGCGCGTGGTGGCGGTCGAGCCGGAAGTGCGCGTGACGAGCGAGGAAGTGCTCTCACTGGGCGAGGAACGGGTGGTGCTGGGCGCGAAGTGGCGGGTCGCGATCACGCGGGCGGGGATTTTTCAGCTGAAATGCCGACTTCCGGCGGGTTACGAAGTGGAATCGCTCACGGGCGAGGCTCTGAGCCACTGGACGGAGTCGCAGGAAGAGGGCGAGCGGGTGCTGGTTTTGCATTTGAAGGGGAAGACGAGTGGCGAGGTGGCTTTCGCCCTCAGTTTGGCCGGTTCCGCGCCCGCCATGCCCTCGGATGACTGGGCGGTGCCGAGGGTGCGGGTCGAGGGCGCGGCGCGGCAGTCGGGAACTCTGGTCATCGTGCCGGGACGTGGCGTGCAGGTGCGGGAAGTCGGACGCGAAGACGTTTCGGCGCTTGATCCGCGCGAGCTCGGCGGGCGGGAAGCGGGCTCGCTGGCATATCGCCTCTTGCAGGGCGGTGGGGCCTTGAGTTTGGCGGTGACGCGACAAGATCCCTGGGTGACGGGGGCCGTTTTACAGGAGGTGACGCTGCGGGAGGAGCTGCGGAAGACGCGGGTGGATTTGCAACTGGAGGTGGAACGGGCTTCCGTGCGGAGTTTGCGGCTGCGCTTGCCGGAGCTGGCTGAGGCCGATGCGCGGACGGTGCGGGCGAGCGGTGCGGAAGTGATGGACTTGCAGCCCATCGCGGACGAGCCGGGGATGTGGGAGCTGTCGTTCAAACGCCGGGTGCTCGGGTCGCTCGCGGTGCGGGTCGAGTTCGAGGAAAGCGGCGTCAGTGAGGGCGGGATGCGCCTGGTGCCGGTGGAAGTGCCGGAGTTGCGACAGAGCGAGCGTTTTCTGGCCTTGCGCCCGGGGCTGCGCCTGGAGGCGGAGCTGAGTGAGGCAAGGGGCTGGCGGGAGGCCGATTGGCTGTCGGTGCCGGAGGAATTGCGTCCGGTCGATCGTCCTGAAGCGCCACAACTTTGCCTGCGGGCTGGAAGTGGGGCGGGTGAACTGGCGCTCGTCCTGCGTCGGCACGAGGTGGCGGAAAGCCTGCGCCTGCGGGTCGTGAGCGGAGAGTTGCGGACTTTGTTGTCAACGGGCGGGGAGGCCGTCCACGAGGCGGATTTGCGACTGGAAGTGCGTCAGGCCGGGGACTTGCGTTTCCATCTTCCGGAGGCGGGGCGCTTGCTGGGCGTTTTTGTCAATGAGGAGAGCGCGGTGGTCGTGCGAGACGGTGAGGCTTACCTTTGGCAGGTCAAGGGAGATGCCGGGGGCGAGTCGGCGCGGGTGCGTGTTTTTTATCGCACGCCGCTGGAAATGGCTCGCGGTCGGCTCGCGTTGGAAGCCTTCCGCGTTGATTTGCCGATGGAGGACATTCGCTGGCTCGTCAACGTGCCGGAGGGCTTCGAGCTGGCCCGCAGCGAGGGCGATCTGGACTTGCGGGAAGAGCGCGGCGGGGGGGGATTTGATGGTGAGAGCTACCGTTCATTGATCTCGAAAGAGAAATCGCAGCGGGAGTCGGAAGCGCGGGCGCGACTGGATCGCGTTTCCGGTTATCTGCGGCAAGGCGAGCAGGAAAAGGCGGTGCAGACGCTCGGGCAGGTCTCGAATGCCTTTGCCCTCGATGCCGCGAGCAATGAGGATGCGCGGGTGCAGTTGGAGGCTTTGCAAATGCGCCAGGCCGTCATCGGGCTCAACACGCGTCGGCAGCGGCTCTATTTTGACAATCGTTCGCAGCTCCAGGCCGGAGTGGTGAACGAGCAGGTGCTGGAAGCGGCGGGCGAAAACCCCGTTTTTCAAGGGAAAGCGGGCTTCCGTCAGGACGAATACGGGCGCCTGCTGACGGGAAATTCGGCGGAAGAAAATCGCGTCCTGCGCGAGATCGCCTCGACCTGGGTGCGACATCAGCAGGCGAGCGCCCCGGCTCCGCGTTTGCTCAAACCAGTGCTGCCGGAGACCGGTCGGGTTCTCGAATACCATCGGGCGATCCAGGTCGATGGCGAGCAGGCGCTCGAACTGGAATTATGGTTTGCAGAGGAGAAAAAAGGTGGCGGCGGAGGGCTTTGGTGGGCGCTCCTGCTCGCGTTACTGGGCCTGGCGGGCTGGGCCGGTCTGCGTTGGAGCCGCGGATCTTGAGGCGGGTATGTGCCTGCGGTGGATGATGATTTTTGCTTTGCAAAAATGGCAGAGGGGGTGGGATTCCATGCCACAAGCTACGGTTGTTGATTTTAAAGGGATTTCAGACTTCGATGAAACGGTTTGTGTCTCACTTTCGTGTGCCACCTTGTTAGCTGAAATAGGGTTGGTTGTCAAGGACTGTCCATTTTTTGAGGGGTAGAGTGATCCTCTGTCAGAGAAAATTAGTCCTTTGCGTTTAGCGGTTCGTAACGCTTTACGCTCCGCTTCGGTTAAGGTACTTCCACCCACGATTCTTCCATTCACCCGAAGCATCTCCAATAGGCTTTCCGCTTCTGTCGTGAAGCCTAAATTCTGAAACCACCGTGATGCGAAGTGGGATGAGGAAGCGCGCTGGTTGGGTGTCTCGTTCTGCCACTCTGAAAGGAAGGCTAGAAGCGAGTTGATACGCTTCGCCGCCCGCTCCTGGAGAAATTCCATCATTTCTTCAAATTCCTCCACGGAGTGGCACGAATACCCACCTTTCAAAAGGTTGCTTTGCTTTTTGGGGTGGTGACAGACTTCAAAGCGAATACGGTCATGCGTTTTCGCATAGACGGTGATCGTCTCCCCTTTACCTAGATGAAGTCTTACGGAGCGGGCATTTTTTTGAGTCACGTTGTCGATTGCGGGCTTTTGTTGCCCTTCGCTGTCGCCATGTTCTCGATATACGGTCTCCTTGTGGAACGTGCGGAGAAGGGGGGAAATGCTTTCCAAAAAGGCAAGGGCTTCCGGTTGAGTCATTTCCCAATAGGTTTCGATACGCTTCCCCGTGAGCGATTCCACACGGGGATTCCCTCCGATACTACCTTTAGCGAATTGCCTCGCCCTAACGATTTCAGACAGCAGAGCTTGGAGGGATGAACGAAGATGCCTAGCTATTGCATTTTTCGATTCTTCCAGCGTTGCTGCTAAGGGAAGGAGGTTTGCTTTCCCGTCTCTCCCGCGTTCCAGTCTGAAAGCTTGTTGATACTCTGAATCCTTAAAGAGCATCGTTTCCCATGAGCCGGGTTCCTCCCCTGTGAGCCTTTCCCGCAGGTGGTTATGCGCCGTAGTGGGATTGAGGTGAAGGGAGGCGGATAGTCTCTGAATGGAAATCCTATTTCCATCTTCGATCTGGCTGGCGTATCGCATCCGCAAAGCCCCGCTCATAAGGGGGGCTTCCAAAGTCTCATTGTTGAAATGAATCGAATTTCTCCGAATTATCAAAGGGCGCACTCCCTTTCCTTGATTCGGAACGGATGTGAAAATTTTCCCGTGAAGAGCCGAGCAGATTTCTCTCCTATGATCGGAAGGAGGAGCACAAAGCAATTGTCTGTATCGCTCTAAATCTGTTTTTTCAGCAATGATATATCCGAGGTCACAATCAATTTCCAAATGATCCGTTCTAGCTCCCTCCGCAGTTACTCTCAAAGAGTGACTGAATTGAGGAATGGGAGGTTGTGTCTCGCTTTTGTCTCCCTCTGTGCGTCCACTGGTAGGATTTAGAGCGGGAAGTGACCTTTTAGGAGGCTTGGAACAAGGGTGCTTTCGTTTTTTTGGGGCGCATTTTGGTTGCGGTTCCCACGGGGTGGGTATATTCTTTGGCATCTTCTAAAGAGTCAGCCCGGTTGCAAATTCCTGTGTGCGCCGGGCTGATTTGTTTTTGGTTATCAAGTCACAGCGGATAGAGGGGTTCTAGTGGGTCATTGAAATTGCCGCCCTTGCTTCCCCACTCGTCACGGAAACGCCTTTCCATGATCCATCCCGCCGCTTTCCAGTCTCCCCGCTTTGCAGCCCCTTCAATATGGCCGATCAATCGGAAAGCGGCGTGTCCGTTCGCTTGCTGGAGTGACTTCCAAAACTTCCTAAAGTGAGGTTCCCCATCGTCGCTTTCCCCAGCCAACCGCCAGCGGTTCAAGGTAGTGTATGAAATCCCAGCGTAAGCCGCAGCCTGTTTGTATGTGAGTCCTTTCTCGACCGCTTCAAGAACACGTTGCGCGGTTTCTGGGGTAAAGGAAGAAGGGCGGCCTTTAAGTCCTTCTGATAGCGGAGTGTTGTTCACGGCAATACCTCCATTTTCCCAGCAAGGATGTCATTAAGAACGTTTGTTCCGTGAGTCTCGCGGATAAACGCTCTCATGAGTTTGCTTCCCCGTTTTGCTTGCCCCACTACTTCGGCTTCGGCATTAGCGGCGATTCTCTGTTCACTTTCGTCCTTGAGCCGATAGAAGCTTTGGCGATATTCCGTGTCCCCCGCCAACCAATTATAATGAGTTTGCCTTGCGATCCCAGCTTCCTCACAGGCAGGCATGAGAATGAAATCGTGATTTTCAAGGATTGATAGAAACCGTTTTTGTCGAAGCTGTTTCCGTTTCGTTCCAGTGGGAGGATGGGGATTGTTCATATCCAACTGTGTATAATTAGTTGGCGGTTTCATCAAGTTTAATATTTATCTATTTTTTCATTTTTATAGTGTATAGAAATCTTTGGTGTGGAAGAATTAATCATGAGGGGTTTCTATGCCGACTTTTTGAGTGTAGCGGAGACTCGTTGCACCGTAGAAACTCCTTTTCCGCAAATCTTCGCGGTATTGCGAATTGAATGACCTTCCTTGAGGCGTCGGCAAATGTCTTTGTGCTTTTCGAGAAAGCTCTGAGTCGAAACTGTCGATCCTTTGGGGCGGCCAAGCGTTCTTCCTTTTCTACGTGCTTCCGCTAATCCCGACTTGATTCTCTCAACGATGGTTTCACGTTCTGCAACTGCCATTTCAGAAAGTAGGGCGAACATCAAAGCCGCAGCCGGATTACGTTTACCATTTGGAAGAAGGGTTTCAATCGCATGTTGATGCCAGTAGAGCGAGACGCCACAGGCTTCCAAAGTTTCAACAAAGGCATGAGCAACACTGTTGCGTCTCGCAAGTCTCGAAACTTCGTGAACGAGAACCTTATTGATGGTTCCGTTTCTTGCTAGCTCTTCCACGCGCTGAATACCTACCCGGTCATCCATATCGCTTCTCCCAGATATTTCTTCCCGGCAAATCTCGATCACATCGTAATCTTTAAACTCAGCATAAGCGAGCAGTTCGGAAATCTGTCTGTCGGTCTCCTGCTTTGAAGTCGAAACACGAACGAGGATTACCACGGGGATTTTCTTCTTGGACATGCGCTCATTGTGTCAAAGTGTGTCCAAATAATCAAATGGTTTATTGGATACAATACTGATGGAATTTCCATGCGGTCTCATCGGGGCTCCAAGGCACGAAATGGTGGAGTGATTTTTTGGACACACTGAGAAATCTCAAATCTTTCATAGAGTTAATTATAGTTGATATGGTAAAAGTTCAAGAGTTCTCGATCTTCCAAAAATTTTATGGGTTGCTCAAGTATCACCTAGAAGAGTGATGTGGAAGCGGCCCATAGGCTTTATCCCTGAAAATTCCGCTTTGTTGCCTGCGTGGCAGCTCTCAAATTGGCGTTAACTGTACCCAGAAATGAAAAATTTGAATTTCAGACGTCTTGCATTCTTTGAGGCGAGGATGCAAGGATGCTGTCCGAGCTTTTTTACCCTCTTGGTGGTGAGAGAAGACTGCCAAGACTTCATGATTTGCCCAGTCCCTCGGATGGATTTTGGCCAGATCACAGATCCACCCGTTGATGCGAGAATGCCATTCTCCGAACTTACCTTGCTGAAGATAGCCTAGGATGATGACGGTTGCGTGATCTCTGCCATGCAGCCCCAATTTGAAGCGCTGAATGCCTCCCGAGAATTCTCCTTCTCCTGAGACATACTCTCGCTCTCTGGCTTTGGAGGGAGTCGGAAGACGTTTTCCTTCGATGACGAGGATCGGCTGGTATTTAGTGTAGGTTATACCTTCAATAATAATTTTCTTAACTGGTTTGGCGGAAAGATCGACACGTCGTCTCCCTTCTTGTCGTTGCTCGTGTTGAAACAAAACCATGGGAAAAGTCTCGTTTGCACACGATTGGAGAAAATTATGAAATTGCGCATTCAACTCCTCTTCACCTTCGGCAAAAGGACGGTCTGGATCATTTCGCCAGGGGATTAGACACCCCCAAACGAATTCGATAGTTTGTTCGATCAGGGAAT
Source organism: Verrucomicrobiales bacterium (assembly GCA_050285825.1). Classification (GTDB taxonomy): domain Bacteria; phylum Verrucomicrobiota; class Verrucomicrobiia; order Verrucomicrobiales; family Akkermansiaceae; genus SW10. The sequence goes on from JBNNED010000004.1 coordinate 12,280, forward strand.
CTTGAACCGCATTGGGGGCGAGACGCCCGATAGATCTTGAAGGCTCCCGCATGACTCAAAATCCTTGTTCCCGTAAATCGACCAATGTTTCATCCGCATCACGAATCGCAGTGGAAGGAATCCAGTTCCTCATGCGATCGGGTTTGACGATAATCAGGGTGTTGCCTTCATAAAAACGGATAATTCTATGGGTGCGAAGTGCCGCCGAATCGTGTTTGAAAAGAAGCTTTCTCAGGTGATCCGACCAATCATTAGGCCAGTCCAAGTCACTGGTTTTTCCGAACGTGAAAGCTTGATACGCCATGCCGTCGGAAATCCCACAGCGGCCAGCCCGCAGATTTGAATATACGCTGCCCAACATGCGCACAAAGGTTTGCGAGTAGGTTTGGAAGTCCTCATTCATCACGCTGTCAATAATCAGCTTGGAACTTTGACCTGTGCGGACCATTCCTACGAATTGATCCAATACATCCCGGATGAGAATTTTCTCCCACCAGCTTAAATTCGTGAAATAACCCGACCCTGTTGAAGGTAGCTCATCAAGGTCGCGTTTGAGGAATGCGGTCGATTTGCCCACAAGCATCTGAGTGCTGAACAGATAAATCAAAAAACGAAAATCATCCTTGTGATCGATAAGGGATTGAAAAAATTCCTGAAGCTTATCTTCATCTCCTTGGTTGGCGCTGATTCCTATGATTTTCGCACGATAGGCTAGGAATCCACGTGAACGAAATGTCATTGGCAGTCGTTCGTTTGCTCGGATCATGATTATTGGGCCAGTGTAGCGTTTCGGGGTGTAAGCGGATCGGAATTCTTCGGCTTCGACGGTTCCTATGTCTCCCGTAATCCCTTCGGGTTGGAGTGCTTCTGTTGGGAGATAAGGCTTCCCGGTCAACCAAGGCTCGCGTGTCCTTTTGCCGCTGCGGGCCTTAATGAAGCCTTCTCCGTAATCCCAGCCTAACCTTGCAAAATAGGCTTTGAAGTTTTCATACGCCAATGCCCTTTTGCCTAATTCCACCAACCTCCCGCCGCCCAATAAATTTGCCTTCCAAATCCAAGGAATGTTCTCCGCCAGCACCTGAGGAATATCGTGCAGGTCGTAATGATCCAATTCGAAGCCCAAACGTTCATGAACGCTTTTTGTGCGACGGAATGTCATGTGCCGTATTTCATGATCCTTCTCTGGTTCATCCCGGCGAACGACGAGTGCGAGAGCTTTAGTATCTGCTTTTTCGAAGAGACCGCGAATGGAGATGAAATCAAGCACAGCGTCCACTGTGCGAGTTCTCAATAAGTGGGCGGCAAACGCGCGGGCTTTGGCGTTGTATAGAAATCCGCTAGGTTGTAGCAGGCATAAACACCCGCTATCAGAGAGCAAATCCGCGCATTCCTCAGTCACCCGGTAAGCGATCTGGCGATCAGGAATTGATGTCTGACGCCATTCCTTAGCGCGCGTGCGTTCTGCCGCGAGAGTAAGCTCTGAATCGAAGGGGGGATTGCCCACAATGCAAGAAAAACCATCAGGCACGGCATTTCTGAGATTTTCCAGATTCTCGAAAAAGTCTCCGACAAACAGATTTCTTCCGATCAATTTATCGAATTTTAGATGAGTCCAAATCACCTTCGGTTGAAGTGCTTCGCAAACTGCTAAGGCAAGATTGAGCGCGGCCACATGAGCGGCTTCAGGCAACATTTCGACACCGAATATCGATTTTTTCAGAATCTCCTTTAATCGAGGAACGTCGGGGCGATCCCAATTATTCAGGCTTTGCCAATAGTGAACCAATCGTCGGAAGGCACCAACCAGAAAGATGCCTGATCCGCAAGTTGGATCGAGCACTTTTTCGCTAGCCGTCAGGTTCTCATAGGGCATAACTTGATCGAGAATTAGGTCGGCTACAAAAGGAGGAGTATAAATAGCTCCCGTTCCTGACTGTGCAAAGTGTTGATAGAGGTGACTCAATACCTCCACTGGTATGTAACGGAAGGAATATTGCTCCCATAAATACCTTTGCCGCCGCAGCGTTCTGGCTTCCAGTAATGTAACGAATTCCGATAAAACATCAGAATTTAAAGCCTGTTCCAGTTCCGGTAATTCGAAGATGTCCCCATTGAACTTTGTCTTTAGTTCCGCGAGCATTTGCTGGACGACATCAACCCTGCCGTCTCTCAAAACATCAATAAATGCAGATGCTCCCGTCACCCGCTCGTCAAACCAACCGTCGGGAAACACGCCTCTGTCTTCCAGATACTTGGTGAAAACAAAAAGGAGGAGAAGACGGCGCATTACTGGCCTTGCCGCTGGTGGAGCGTCCTTCTGCAAAGCCCTGTCCGCATCAATAGCAGCCTGTAGCAGCAACTTGTGAGCGGATTGATCAGCACAAGCCCAGTCTGCGTTTATTGGGTCTTCCCAGAAAGTGCCACTAGCCAGTCTGAAAGCCGAAAAACGTCGAACTTTCCTTTCGTCCAAAGCTCGGGCCACATCAGAGGCCATCTGAATTGATTCCGCTGCAACATAGACAGTAATGCCCCTGCGTCGGTCCCAAAACTCAGGCCCCGCTGCACAGCGCAAAACATCGACTTGAGTAGGCCATTCCACGTATAGAAGCGGCGCAGTGCCGTTCAGCCACACCCGACGGTGCAGTTCGGCGATTTCTTCACGCGTGTATGTATTGCCGCTGTTGTCCACCACATACGCGCCGACCTGCGGAGACCGACCGTCATCGAACCGCCGAAAGAAAATGTAATCAACGCCTATCCCTTGGTCACCCTTCGGTCCTTGCAACAGTGACGTCTCGCGACGTGTCACGTGTTCCGCGATGGATCGTGGAGGCAGGCTGTCGTCCTTTACGGAAACCAATCCAGAAAGGAGTGCCTTACCCCTTTTCGGGGCTAAATGCAGTTGTTGCAGCAAGGCGCTCATGATTTTAAGGGACGGATCACCCCACGGGCGACACCTTGGATCTGGAGGTCATGAAAGGGGATTGGGTTGGGATACGCCGGGTTCTCACTGCGTAGCCATGCCTTGCCATTTTCTTGAATCAGCGTCTTCAGCGTGGATTCGTTATCGATTAGGGCGGATACAATATCCTGATGACGCGGCTGCCCTGATTTTTCGACGAGCACGAGATCACCGTCGAAGATCCTGCGACCAATCATGGAATCTCCCTTGACGCGCAGAAAAAAAGCGGTGGCTCTGTCGCGGACTCCAAAGGAGGCGGGAGTTAGAGTGAAATATTCTTCCCGCATCTCCTGACTTTCGACGGGAGAACCTGCCGGAATCTCCCCAAGGACAGGCAGTCCAATGGCCAATTCTGTGAGCCGGTATTTCCGGCTGCTGCACGAATCGGATGCCAACAATTCCTTGCGCTTCAGCGCATCAAGCACGTCGGTAGCCGCTTTGGGACTCGACCAACCTAAATGGCTCATGATTTCGCGAGAACTTGGCAAAGCCTCGCCTGCTTCCCACCGGCAGAGGATAAACTTTAGCACTTGGTGCTGAGTGTTCGTCAAAAGGCTCATTTCTATACGAACGTATAGAAATTTTCCCGCGTGTCAAGAACCACAGAAGCACTTTCACCGCGATCGGGCGATGAGATGGAGAGCTTCTTTTGAGGAGTATCAAAGTGCTTCCGTTATACTCGTCACTTCAGCTTGAGAATCACAACCCCGAAGGAAGAAGGTCAGGTAATAAAATGACTATTCTCTACGGGTGCCAGCCGCGATTGCGGTAAGCATTTCCCGATGGCGTTTGTCGCTGTCGTGTTTGTGGACTACATAGACAGCGTGGATGATTCCTCCAATCCAAATACCGATCACACAAAAGACAAGGTTTAGAAAGAACTGCCCAATTTTTCCGCAGGCGAGAACGCCGAGAGGAGGGAAGATAATTGCAAGTGCCATTTTCATAAAGTCGTAGGTTGGGTGTGGGTCATTTGGATTTTTGGGGCTTTACGCCGAAAAAGCGGAATGCTTTCACAGTTGCTGTTGCTCCAAGAACGGTCGTGTATTCGTAAGTGCCATCGGGAGCGACAAGGAAGGTCACTAAGTCTCCATCTGCCGCCCCAACGTCTCCAGTCACATTTCTGATGTAGTAGATGCTGCTTCCGGCCTCCGTGTAAAAACTCACATTGCCGCCGCCGCCGCCAATGGAAGCGGAGCCGCTAGCAATCACTCTCTGTTCTACGTTATTGACTAGCATCCCACCTCCCAAATTTTGCTTCACGAAAAAATCCTGATAGACTGCTTTGGACTTCATCTCCTTCTCAATCGCTGCTTTCATTTTCGCTTTCTGGATACGTTGCCGGGCTTCCGCTATCTGTTGCGCGGTCGGTTTCACAGCAACCAGCTTTACTTCTGGATTTCCGTCTTTCCGAGCAACGTGCATCGCGTCCTTAACACAATGTAGAGTGAAGCGAAGTGGCTTCATCGCACTTACTGTGGCAGTGGGTATTTCAATCGTTTCCCATTTGCCCCTTCCTACGCCTTTCCGAGAGCCAATTTCCGCTTCTCCGTAGGTGAGCCAAACCTTTGATTTGCTAGCCGCGATCTTGCTTGTGCCTGTGAAAAATTGAAACTCGAAGCTGAGAGCCTGTTGGATGATTTCAGGGTTTGGTTCAAATTCGATAGTCAGAGTGCTCTCCTTGTTGATTGGATAAATTTGTTCTTCCTCGACCCGCTCCGCAGAAACGTTGCCATCATAGTGGTAAGAGGACAAAAGCAGCTCCCCTTTTTCAATGGCTTCACGGTAGTTTTTAGCTTTTTCCGGGTCATACCCGAGGAGCTTTTGAATCTCTTCTGGCAAGTCTGCAATAGGCTTAGAGGTTGCTCCAGTTTCATGGGTAAAACTCACCCGTAGAGGCGTTACTTTCCCAAGTTTCACGTTTCGATAAGTCTCACCGTTTTTGGTTTTTATCTCCGATATGACCTTTTCTACCTCCGCGTAGCTGAGGGCGGGGATGAATAGTGGCGCGATCAGGACTAGGGCAAGAAGGCGGAAGGGAGGATGTTTCAGGTGGAACGAGTTCATGGGGATTATGCGATCTTCTGTCTGTCGATCAATAGATAGCAACCTGCGATCTTGAGTGCAAGTCGAATGTGCATTGATCCATCCTTGCTAGATAATCCCAGAAAACTTGCCCTTGTCATGGGGCGGACGGTACGGATGCTTCGTGAGAAGCGGGAGCTGTCACAAGAAAAGTTTGCGGAGCTGACGGGGCATCATCGCACCTATATCGGGATGCTCGAAAGAGGACAGAGGACTCCCAACGTTCATACGATATTAAAAATAGCCAACGCTTTGGACATGACTATTTCCGAGCTTTTCGAGAAGGCAGGGCTTTAGTCTTCGATTGCTCTCATGTGAGCCTTGATGGCTTCTCTGTTAATGTCAGTCGTGAACATGTCCAAGGCAGCCTCAAGATCAATCCCACGGGAGACAGCATCTATCACAGCTGCACGATCTGCCACCAAATTCCCTGCCTCCGACTCAAGCATCTCCTCGTAAAGCTCCGCATCGGAAAGAGTTCCATCGGGGTGAATAATACAATCGGGCTTGAGCATAACTGAGTTTTGAAATTTTTTCAAAACTACACCGATTTCCGCCCGGCGTAAATAGGCGAGAAATCCACGTCGGGGAATTTCACTTTTTCAACGGCTTCCGCCAATGTCTGGAGACTGAATCCGTCCCCATAAACGGATTCGGAATTTTTCCGAACTCCATCACTCCACCCTCCGAGTATATCCCGTAGTTCCTTCGACACCCCGCCATCCCGCATCGCACGGGTGAAGCTGTGGCGTAGAGTGTGCAAGCCCTTGCTTCCAACGCTACCCGGTAAATCCTTGAGCTGCTTCTTGCTCAAACGAGCAAACCATTTTCCCAGCGCGTCATTCTTCGAGCCTGACTTTGAGGCTTTCAATTCTGGGAAGAGGTCAATTTCCCCGCGCTCTTTCTGTGACTCCATGTACTCCAAGAAGCCCATCTTTTTCAACTCAGAGTGAAGGGGGATTTTTCTCACGCTCGCTTGAGTCTTTAGCTTTTTCACGCTTTCCCCTGCGTCGTTTTTCTGCCGGATGTTAACTACCCAAATGCCATCCTCTTGCGTGATGTCTTCAAGCAAGAGCTGACACGCTTCATTTGACCGCAGCGAGTGGAAAAGGCAAAGCAGGGGAACCCAAAAGCGGGCTTGTTCCCCTACTTTTCCATCGGTTGATTTCCGTTCCTTTAAGTAGTCTTCGGAAGTGAAAATCTTGTTTATCTCCGAAGTAGTCATTGGGCTTCTTGAATTTAATTCCACGCGGGGAAGAATATCGGAAACTACTTTTCGAGTAAACGGGTTTCTTTCGATCCAATCCATTTCCAGTGCGAAATTGAACATGGCTTTGATACAGTCGAAGTAGTTCCGTTGGGTTTTCGGGGAAAGCAGTTTTGGATTTTTCTTCCGGCTCTCCCGCTCCGTAGCTTCTGTTAGGGGCAGTCCTGCATAGCGTTTCGAGGCATTGGTTGGCAGCTTGCCTAGGAAACTAGTGATGTTGCGAGCATCCTCAGCCGTGACGGAGGAAAGCGGCTTATCCTCTCCCCACAACGTCTTCAAAACTTGCGCGTGAGTTTCGGCCTTACTCTGCCATCCAAAAGAGAGCTGTTGATTTGATTCCAATTTGGATTGGATATACCTCTCGCAAAAATCCCCGATGGTTACTTGTTTTGCCGGATTGACGGGAGTTGGAGAGGAAGCCGGAATTTCAGCAGGAAGGGCGGAATATGCGCCGATTCCCTTGAAATGGGGGTCGATTTCCGCCGCCGTGTCGCCATCAATGGATTTGATCGTTCTGGTTTGGGTTTCGATGTAGGCACGTTTGAAAAGTTTGCAAACCTTTATGAATGCCCCCTTTTTGGATTTTTCATCCACCTCTATTCCTTCCTCCCTCAATGCCTCCACAACTTTAGCGTGCCAGTCGATAGGATCGTAAAGCGAGGAATCACCTTTGAGGATCATCAGCATGGATTTCGCTTCGTAAATCGCTTTGGAGCGATGAATCCCATCGTCATCATCCCCCCAATCGTAATCCCTTCCCTTTTCCTCCGCTTCCATTTCAAGGCCGATGAAATGACGCTTCACAAAATCTCTCCATTCCAATTCCGAAAGTGAAGAAAGCGGGCGGAGCGCGACGGGAGCCTGTTCTTGCGCAGTTTCCTTTGGTGATGGCTTTAGCTTTCTCAATTCCCTTTCCCATTCCACATGCCACTCTTGTGCCACAGTGAGGGCGAGACGCTTTGCAACTTTGAGGTCGGTAGTCCTCAATGATTTCTTAAATTCCTTCTTCTTGCCGTAAATTCCAGCATTTACAAGCTCGGTGGGAATCCGCTGGCGTAACTGATAAACGGCACTGGATTTTCGGCGACGAGGTTGGGGCATTGAAAACGGGATTTGTGTCTCATCTCTGTGTCCCATCTTCTGTCCTGTTTCCCTTGTGATACAAGGCTTTTCCCGTGCTATCAAGCCCTCGCTAGGCATATGGCAGAGGGGGTGGGATTCGAACCCACGGTAGCTTGCGCTACAACGGTTTTCAAGACCGCCGCATTCGA
>JBNNED010000005.1:0-6857 GCA_050285825.1 Verrucomicrobiales bacterium
CTGGAGTCTGGAGTCTGGAGTCTGGAGTCTGGAGTCTGGAGTCTGGAGTCTGGAGTCTGGAGTCTGGAGTCTGGAGTCTGGTCCTCACCAGTCCCGAAGGGACGACCCGTGTCAGCCTAGGGCGTAGCCCTAGGTTCCAGACGCCCGCAAAATCACCAGCCCTGAAAGGGCGACCCAATCGCCCACCCCGATCCCGCCACGCCCAGACACGGACGAGACGTCCGTGCCACTTTCTCCCCATTCCCCACGCCGGAACCGGCAAGATGCCGGCGCTCCCTGCCTCCTCACTCCACGGTCACACTTTTGGCCAGATTGCGTGGCTGGTCGATGGCGCAGCCGCGCAGTCGCGCGATGTGATAGGACAAGAGCTGCAAGGCCACCGTCGAACTCACCACCGCCGTGTGCAGGGGAGAATCCGGCACCTCGATTAAGTCATCGACACTCGCCCGCGCTTCCCGGTCCCCTTCCGTCACCACTCCGAGAACCCGCGAACTCCGCGCCTGGCACTCCGCGACGTTCCCCAGGGTCTTATCCTGACCCGGTCCGCGATTACACAAGGCCACCACCGGCACTTTTTCTTCCAAAAGCGCGATCGGACCGTGCTTCAGCTCCGCGGCGTGATAACCCTCGGCATGGATGTAAGAAATTTCCTCCAGCTTCAAGGCTCCCTCCAGCGCAACGGGGTAAAGATAACCCCGCCCGATGAAAAAGGCGCTCTGGCAATCGACATATCGTTCCGCGACTTTCGCGATCTCGTCGTTTTTCTCCAAAACGCGCTCCACGAGCTCCGGCAAAGCCTCGATTTCGCGCACAAAACGAATCCCCCGCTCCCGCGACATCCGCCGACTCCGCGCGAACTTGAGCGCGATCATGAGGAGCACGGAAACCTGCGCCGTAAAGGCCTTCGTCGAGGCCACACTGATTTCCGGTCCGGCGTGCAGATAAACGCCCCGGCCGGCCTCCCGCGCGATCGTCGAGCCGACGACATTGACCAGACCCGCGACGAGTGCCCCCTTGTCGCCCGCCTCCCGCACCGCCGCCAGCGTGTCCGCCGTTTCCCCGCTCTGACTGATCGCGAGGACCAAATCCCGCGCGCCGACGAGCGGATTGCGATAACGGAACTCCGCCGCTTGCTCGACTTCCGCCAGCACGCCCGCAAAGTCCTCCACCGCATACTCGCCCACCAAGCCCGCGTTCATCGAGGTGCCACAGCCCACGATGAGCAAGCGACGCAACTCCGCGAGATCCCGCGCGCTCAGGTTCAATCCCGACAAAACGGCCGTCCCCCGGTCCGCGTCCATGCGACCCCGGATGGTATTACGAATGGCTTCCGGCTGCTCGAAAATTTCCTTGAGCATGTAGTGCTCGAAACCGCCCTTCTCCGCCGCATCGGCCGACCAATCGATCTCCGCCGCCGGTCGCGTGACCTGCACGGCATCGAGGGAACGGATTTTGACCTCGCCACCCTCAATGCGCGCGATGTCGTTGTCGTCCAAATACACGGCCTGCCGCGTGTGACTGATGATCGCCGAGGCGTCGGAAGCCACCACCGTTTCGTCTTCCCCGAGGCCGATCACGATCGGGCTGCCCCGCCGCGCCACCACCAAAACGCCCGGCTCGCTCGCCGCCATTGCCGCCACGCCATAGGTGCCTTCGACCTCCCGCAGCGCCCGCATGACGGCCTCTTGTAAGTCGCCCGCGTAATGAAAATCAACCAAATGCGCGAGGACTTCGGTGTCCGTTTCCGACAAAAATTCGTATCCCTCGCCCTGCAGTTTTTCTCGCAGCGAGCGATGATTTTCGATGATCCCGTTATGAACCAAAGCCACGCCCTTCTTCCCCCCGGCGTGCGGATGCGCGTTCACTGTCGTCGGCGGCCCGTGGGTCGCCCAGCGCGTGTGCGCGATCCCGCAAACGGCCTCGTCGAGTCGCCCTTCAAGACCCGCGATCAACTCCACGAGCCCACTCACCTTGCCTTCGCGCTTGTGAATTTCCAATCCCTCCGCGCCCTGCACCGCGATCCCCGCCGAGTCATACCCGCGGTATTCCAAACGCTTCAGACCATTCAACAAAATGGGCGCCACCGACTGCGTCCCCGTGTAAGCAACAATTCCACACATAATTTAATCAATAAGATCTTTCGACACCACCTCGCCCGGTCGCGTGCTCGTTCCCGGACCCAGCTTCCGCCCCGGATAGAGGCTGGTATGAATGCCGGTATGCACGCCCTCTCCGACGATCACGCCGAATTTCCGTCGCCCCGTTTCCACGAGCTCGCCCCCGACCATGGAACGATGATTCGCCCCGTCGTGTCGCAGGTTCGAGGTGATCGTCCCCGCGCCAAAATTCACCTGCGAGCCCAAAATGCTGTCGCCCACGTAACTCAGATGCCCCACCGCCGAGCCGTGTCCGATGAGCGAATTTTTGACCTCCACGGCCTGACCGATGTGGCAGTTGTCACCAATCGCCGTCGCTCCGCGCAGGTAGCAATTCGGTCCGATCTTACAATTTTTTCCGATCACCACCACGCCCTCGACAAAAACGCCCGGCAAGACCTTCGTCCCTTCGCCGACCACCAGAACTCCGTCCACGCGCGCCTCGCCCGCGTTCCGGCTTTCCTGGTAAAAGCGCATCAAGCGCTCGTTCAGCGCCAGCAAGTCCCAAGGATAACGCAGCTCGAAGCGCTCCCCCAGCTCGTCCTCCCACTCGCCCAAAGTCCGCCCCGCCACGAAAAATCCCCGCGACTCCCCCTGTAAAGGCCACAACTCGCTCAACTCAGCACTCATCAGCTCCATCAATCATATTTTCGGCGAGATTTAAATCCCGATCGCTGCTTGTGCCACTTTCACCAGCTTCTCGCACTCGCGCCGGGCGACTTCGGCCTCTCTCGCCTCGACCAGCACCCGCATCTTGCGCTCCGTCCCGGAATAGCGCACCAATGTCCGCCCTTCCTCACCCAAAGCGTTCTCAACTTCCGCCAAAGCCTCGGCAAAACCGGCAATCTCTTCAATCGGCGGCTTCTCCCGCACGTCGAAATTGACCAACTCCTGATGATACTCACTCATGCAGTCAGCCAGATCAGAAAGCTTCCGCCCCGACTTTTTCATCACCGAAAGGACTTTCAAAGCGCACATTACCCCGTCGCCCGTCGTGGCAAAATCCGAGAAAATGACATGACCCGAGTTCTCTCCACCCAGGGCGTAGCCTTTCTCCCGCATCCGCTCCAGCACCAGGCGATCCCCCACCCCGGTCGTCTCCAGGGAAATCCCCGCCTGCGCCAAGGCATCGCGTAACCCAAGATTACTCATCACGGTCGCCACGAGCGTCTCCCCCGCCAGCTCTCCCTCTTCATGCAAAGCGAGCGCGCTCAAACACAGGACGCGGTCGCCGTTCACGACCTCCCCACGCTCATCCACGAAAATGACCCGGTCGCCGTCACCATCCAAACACACGCCCAAATCCGCACCGCTCTCCCGCACTTTTTCCGCCGCGAGCTCCGGATGCAAAGCCCCCACGCCTTCGTTGATGTTCCGCCCGTCCGGAGTCACCCCGAGCTTGATGACTTCCGCTCCCAGCTCCTCGAAGATCAGCGGGCCGACAAAATAACCCGCGCCGTGCGCGCAATCGACAACCACTTTCAGCCCTTTCAAACTCGTCGCCCCGACCGCGTTTTTGCAAAATTCGATATAGCGCCCCGCCGCATCATCAATGCGCATCGCCTTGCCGACCCGACCGCCCTCCAGCGGCAAGTCGTCGGCCAAAATGAGCGCTTCGATCTCCGCCTCCATTTCGTCGCCCAACTTATAACCATCCGGCCCGAAAATCTTAATCCCGTTGTCCTGATACGGATTGTGGGAAGCGGTCAGCATAATCCCCGCGTCGCAAGCCATCGACTTCGTCAAATGAGCCACCGCCGGGGTCGGAATCGGCCCTGTCAGCAAGACCCGCGCGCCCTCGCTCACGAGCCCGCTTGTCAACGCCGTTTCCAGCATGTAACCGCTCAAGCGCGTGTCTTTCCCGATCACCACCTTCTGCCGACCCGGTAATCGCGCCTCCAACACCCGCGCCACCGCCCGCCCGATCCGCAAAGCCACTTCCGGTGTGATCGGATACTCATTCGCCACCCCCCGAATCCCGTCAGTTCCAAATAACTTGCCCATTTGATCTCTCCTACCACAGACCGGCTGCGTGTTCAAAAAAAAATGAACACATGTCAAAAAAGTCAAACCCTCACACCATTCCACCCCAGTGTAGAAGCGGTTTTCAACCGCTTTCATCTCCTGCAATCAAAAGCAGTGATCCTCACCGCACTCAATCGAGGCTCAGCCTCAACAAACTCTGCCCACAGCGCGCCTCAAATCCCAGCCACTCCGCCACCGTCGCTCCCACATCGGCGAAACTCTCCCGCACGCCCGCGCTCCGCACCTTACCGGGCACTCCGACTTCCTGAATGAGCACCGGAACCCGCTCCCGCGTGTGATCCGTCCCGCGCCAGGTCGGGTCGTTCCCATGATCAGCCGTGACGATGAGCAAATCCCCCTTGCGCAACTCCGTCAGAAAAAGCCCGAACTGCCGATCCCATTCCTCCAAAGCCAAGCCATACCCGCGCGGATCACGGCGGTGACCAAACAGCATGTCGAAATCGACAAAATTCGTGAGCACGACATCGCCCGTGCCCGCTTGTCCCAGCGCCTCCCGCGTCCGCTCCCAGAGCGCTTCGTGTCCACTCGCTTTCAGCTCATGAGTCACCCCGGAGTGGGCGAAAATATCGCCAATCTTCCCGACTCCATAAACCGCCCCTCCCAGTGCTTCCACTTGATTCAAGACCAGTTCGCGAGGCGGCGTCATGGCGTAATCCCGGCGATTCCCCGTCCGTTCGTAAGTTCCCTCTTCCCCGACAAAGGGACGCGCGATCACCCGCCCCAGCTTCGCCTCCAGCGTCAACTCCCTCACCAAGTCACAAAGCTCGTAAAGTCGGCCCAAACCAAAAGCTTTCTCATGCGCCGCGATCTGAAACACCGAATCCGCCGAGGTGTAGAAAATCGGTTTGCCCGTGCGCACGCTTTCCGCGCCAAACTCGGCAATGACCTCTGTCCCACTCGCATGCTTGTTCCCCAAGCTCCCCTCCAAGCCTGCCCGTTCGTAGATTTCAGCCAGTAAGTCAGGCGGGAAGCAAGGGATCTCGTCTGGATAATACGCCCAGTTCCAATCGACCGGTAAACCCAGCAGCTCCCAGTGCCCACTGGGGGTGTCTTTGCCATTCGAGAGTTCCGTGGCCGCCGCAAAATGTCCGCGCCAGCCTGGCCGGGCGCGGCTGCAATCCATCTCCGTCAAGGCCACCCCGCTTCCCGACAAGGCATGAGCTTCGGCAAGTCCCAAGGAACCCAGATTCGGCAAAACCAAACCCCGCCCCTCTTTCTCGCGAAACCACTCAGCAATGTGCCCCAAGGTATCCGCTCCCTCATCCCCATAAGCCCCCGCATCCGGCGCCCCCCCGATCCCGAAAGAATCGAGAATTAAAAAAACGATGCGGGGTGATGAGTCGTACATGATAAGAAGCTAATCATGAAAGCCAGATGGCTCAAATGAAAAGCTTCTTGCTGAAAGGGAAAATTGCGTATTAGCGCCGGCGACGCAACATCAACAGCCCAGACGCCAATGAAAGCAAGAGCGCCCCAGATGGCTCAGGAATCGGGGAATAGTTGATTTTATACAGCAAACCGTATTCGGGACCCCAGAAGTCATTTACTGAGAAGAATTGGCGGTCAGGCACGTCTGAAGAGTCAATATTCATCACATAAACCCTTTTTCCATCGTCACTTGACTCTAAAGTCATCCCCAACTCTGTAGGCGAATCAAAATCTACAAATCCCGATCCGTTGATTCCCTGCTGGAAAGAAGTGTTCGAAACATATTCGAACGAGTCGATATACTGACCACTTTCGTCAAAGCTACTGTTCTGAATTTCAAGATTCACTCCTAACTGGTCGAACAAGAAATCATTATTTCCACGCAGCCGGAGATAATCCGTCACGCTACCGTCAGTCGCATCGGTCACTCTAAAGAAATTGAAATAGAAGAAGCTAGCGCTGGGATTCGTCGAGAAAAATTCAAATGTTGGAGATGGGCCATCCGTCGTCGTCGTCCAATTATCCCAATCGATGGTCACCGTGCTCGACCTGACAGTAGGAGTTGTTTCGTTATTCAGGAGAATGGACTCAGTGATTGTCACACTGGTCACAGCTGCATGTGAGCTTTGACCAAACGCCAGTGAAGCTGAAGTTACAAATAATAGTGCAAGCGCACTTTTGTCCTGGATTATCTCTAAAATTCTCATTTCCACGGGGATTGTATCTACAAAAAGAAAAAGCGCCAGCCAAATATTTGGCCAGCGCTTGTTTGAAAGTTACTTCAAGCAGTAAATATTAACTGCCAATCAGAACAATTAGCGGTTAGCACCAGTCACGTCGACAGTGCCTTCGTTCTCGCCAAGGGACGAGTCGAAGTCGAGACGGTAGGTACCTTCCAAGGTGAAGCCACCTTCACCAGCGATGAGGTGAAGAAGGTCGCTGTTAGGAGCGATTTGGTTGTTGGCAGGTGCCACGTCCAAAGCAGCTGGGTCAGCAGCGTCGATAGCAGCAACGATGTTTGGAGCGCCAGCAGCGGTCAGACCGAAGCCACCGGAAGCAGCTTCAGCGTCGGTGCGATCCCAAACGTAGTTCACAACACAGTCATTCTCCAACTGAAGGGAGATGGCGATGTTACCGGATTGAAGTTGGTCTTCGTATTGCTCGGTTGCAGCAAGGTCAAGAACCTCAGCATCGTTACCAGCCACGTCTTCGTAGAAGGTCACAGAT
>JBNNED010000006.1:0-4228 GCA_050285825.1 Verrucomicrobiales bacterium
GACCTGGTGCGGCTGTCCATCGGCATCGAGCACATCGACGACATCCTCGCCGATCTCGATCAGGCTCTGGGTCAATGAGGACTTCAAATTGACAAAATCCCCCCCGTCCCTCCGTAATCTGAAAAACCTCCCCGTCATTTCATCCCGTCATGCCCCGCATCAACCTCACCGTCACCGGAAAAAACTCGCAGCCCTACCGCTTCAGCCTCGATCGCGACAACGTCTCCATCGGCCGCGCCAGCGACAACGACATCGTCGTCGATTGCCCCTCCGTTTCCTCCCACCACTGCGCCATGCAACGCGTCAGCGGCGGCTTCATCCTGCGTGATTTGAGTTCCACCAACGGCATCAAACTCCACGGTGAAGAAATGGAAATCATCGACCTCAAAGACGGGATGGACCTCTTCATTGGTGACGTCGAACTGGAGTTCACGACCACCGACGAGGAAAACCAGGCGCTCGCCGAGGAAAATTTCACGCCGCACCAACTGGCCAAACCGGGGCAGCACAAAGAAGAAGAGGAAAAGCCGGCAAAAAAAAGCAAAGCCCCGCCCAAACCCGCCCCGACGACGCTCGCCAGCGCCCAAAAAAGCCCGGGCTTCCTCGCCACTCTCGTCGGCATCGTCCTCGCCCTGCTCGCCTTCGGCGCAGGAATGCAGGCCAGCTACAGCAGCAAGGAAAAAGACAAGGGCCGCACCGATGTCTCTCTCCTTCAGGACATCCGCGATGGCCGCCCGGTCATCGAAAGCGAAGAGGACTGAGCACCCCGCCAGAGCTTTTCAAGGATCGAAATAGCGCCCGAGGATCTCGATCACTCCGGCGCTCCCTTTTTTCTCCGCGACGATGCCTCCGCGCTGGTGGACGAAGTCCCGCACCACCTGCACGGCATTCGCAGGGCAGCCCAAGGCCTCGCAAATCCCCTGCTGGAACATATTGAGGTCGTTGAAGTTATCCCCCACGGCCAAGGTCTTGTCGGTGCCGACCCCCCAGTAATCGCCCAACTCGCGCAAGGCCGTGCCTTTGTTAAAATCGGCGTGGCTGAATCTCAGATAAATCCCATTGCGCTCGAAGGAGAGCTTCGGCGGAGGCTGCAGCGCCTCAAATTGATGCACGAGCTCTTCCAACTGCGCGACATCGTCCGCCACGATCCCCGCCGGATCCCCTTCTTCGGACACCCAGCGCGCGCCCTCGGCCGCCTCCACCAGCTTACGCACCTTGCCCAGAAAACGCCGGCTTTTGCGGAAGAGGCGGGCATGTTCTTTCTCGCAATTGCGGTTCCAGTCGTCATGCGGCAACCAGCGACCGAACTGGCCGGGAAAATAAATCTCCCGCTCGCGCACGACCACGAAATCCGGCAGCGCCACGAATTTCCCCTCGTTAAAGCCCTCGATCAACTGCGGGAGCGAACGCCCGGTGCAAATTCCCCAAACCGCGCCGTAATTCGCCCGCACCCAACGCACGGACTCGAAAAAACGGGGATCGAGCGGAGGATCCTCCCCGGACAAGAGCAGAGTGCCGTCCAAGTCAAAACCCAAGAGGGCCTGCCAGGTCGGAGGTTCCGGAAAAATCGTCAACACGTCGCGATCCTAGACCGCCGCCTCCTCCCGCGCAACTGACAAATGAAGGGCGGCTCTGATTACGAACACGATCTAAGCTAACTTCTTCCCGCCTTTTTTCATCTGCCGTTCCATGGAGATGAAGGCGAGAATGCCGAAGAGGAAAAAGGCGCCGCCGATGCCCGGCAAGAGCCAAACTCCGCCGCTCATGCCGGGTTCCAACACCGCTTTTTTGATGTCGGCGGGATCGACGTAAACGACGACTTCGGCCCCCACGGGGTAGCGCGCCACGATTTCCTTCGCGCGACCGTGGTTGCTGGAAGAGTAGTCCCCGTAGCTGATCCGCGAGCCTTCGAACTCCGCGTCTTTGACCCGGTAGCTGTAACGAACTTCCGCCCCGTAGGTCGTCCCATCGCTGTCGTGATGACTCTCGACACGGGATTCCAGGATCAGGCCCTCGGTTTCCATCCAGCCCACACTCGCCCGGGCTTCCTTAATTTGGAAGAATCCGATGAGCAGACAAATCGCTCCCACCGCGATGAAGACTCCCATGAGGAGGCGCGCTACGAGTCGGCCATTCTTCGTCTTCGTCAGGTCGCCCCTGTCTTTGTAAACAGGCAGAATGTGCCGCGAAACAGATTGACGCTTCTCGCTCGCCGCACCTGACATCTCCCTCACGCTCGCCGGCGCGCCATAAGCGCCGAAACCACTTTCTTCCACCTCCTTTTTCTCCACCCGCGCCGGAAGCTTCCCGTCAGCGAGCCACCACTCGACCCGGCGTTCAAAAGAGCGGGCGATCTCAGCCTCAATCCAGGAAAACACCTTCACTTCTTTCTCTCCCTGCAAGCTCACGGCGTAACGTTTTTGATCGTTGCTGGAGCCGGAAACGGTGAGCTTCACCCCCGTGACGCCCAGGCGGGACACCCGCTCGCTCGCCCCCTCCCGACCGTAACGAAACTTGCGCACGATCACTCCGTCCGGGTTGAATTCCAGGACGCGTGAGGTTCCCAAGGTCCAGAAAAGGCGGGCGAAAAAAGCCAGGCTGATGAAAATCACGAGCACGCCGACGGCATTGAAGGGAAAACCCGCTTCTTGGAAACCGATCCAGGCGAAGACCGCGCCGAAAACGAGGGTGAAAAATCCCCCGATGGCCATGCCGAAAGCCGATCGTCCTCCGGAAATCTCCACGCGAAACCCCTCGCCACGGCGCTCCATCGCAACTCCCCGAAACTGACTCACGGGCGGCGGGCCATCCTGCCATTCCTCTTCCACCACGGCCCTTTCTTCCTCCTCCTCGTGATTCAAAGCTTCATCCGGAAGGACTTGTAAAATCCGCCCCCCGAGCCAGCGGACTTCGTCGCGCTTCAGATGACTGCCGAACTTGAGGTGATTTCCACGCTGCGAGCGCAGCATGAGCCCGTAAACCGACTTGTCGTTTTCCTGGTGGGATTCATACAAACCCACACCCGCTAGATCGCCCTGCGCGATGCTTTCCAGCTTCTTGCGCCCAAAAAATTTCCGCACCAGGACGGCCTCCCCATCCGCCACCCGCAGAAAATACTCGGTGAAGCCCACGCGCAGGCCCCAATAAAAAACCGCCCCTCCGACGGCGACGAATAAGAAGAGAAAAAGGACCGCCCCGAGCGTCCCGAGATTCCCCTCCATCTCGACTCCGGTCAAAACCAAGACAATCATGAGCAAGGGCAGGCCGCCAAAAAACAGCCCGAAGAAGAGAAAAAAATTAATCCTTTTTTTCGCCGGAAGAAGCCACTCGCGACCGCCCGAAACTTCTTTTTCCGTGATTTGACAGCCTTTGGGCTTTTCCTCCGGCACGCGTGCGGGGTGGCGCGCCGACATCGCTTCCGTCCAGCTCCCCCGCCAGGCACAGGCAGAGCAAGCGAGCTGATCCGTCGCGAGTTCCGCTGGTAAATCGAGGGCCTCCCCGCATTTGGGGCACGCCGCCCCCTTTTTCCTCAGTAAAGCGTAAGTTTTCTCCTTCGCGAACTCACTCAAGCGGTCAATCATCGCCTTCTTCTAGGTCATCACGCCTTTAGCCGCAAGAACGGAGAGCCTGCGGAGAACGACTTCCCCTTTTTGCCAGAATCTCGCTGGATTTTCGCGCCATCCCCCTTAAAGTTCGCTCGCAACCCACCGAACGATGATCAAATTCCTACACACCCGCATCCGCGTTTCCGACCCCGCCGCCTCCATCGCCTTCTACCAAAAGCTCGGCTTCGAGCTCGGCGAGCAAAAAAAATCGCCCCAGGGCAACGAGCTGGCTTTCTTGAACTTGCCGGGCAACGAGCACTTTCTCGAACTGACCCACTCGCCCGATTACAAAGTCGACTTCCCCGAAGACCTCATGCACACCGCCGTGGGCGTGCCAGACATCGTCCTTTACTGCGACAAGCTGGAGAAAGACGGCATCGAAATTTGGCCCGACGGCTGGCGTGAGAAATTCACGTCCGGCGAGCGCAAAATGGCCTTCGTCACCGACCCCGACGGCTACGAAGTGGAAATTCTCGAACGCCCCTGAGCCGTTCCCGCCAGCCTGCCCCCCACCATTCCCATGCGCCACCTCCTCATCGATAACTCGAACACGCGCAGCAAGTTCGCCATCGCTGGCGAAGACGGCCTGGGCACTTGGCAAGGGACGATCAACACCGCTGAGC
>JBNNED010000007.1:0-2589 GCA_050285825.1 Verrucomicrobiales bacterium
GATCTCGACGGCCTCGCCGCCCAGAGCTTCCAACTGTTTCACGGCCTCCGCGAACAAGTCCGCCGCCGCGTCCCAGGCGTGGTAGTCCAATTCCTCCGCCTTGGGCACGCCAAAGCGAAAACGGCGGCGGAAAGTCGGCCAAAGCGAGGGCGCCGTGCGACTCCAGGCCTCTTCCTCATCGCTTTGCGCCACGAGCCGCAGCACGCGCTCGGCCTCGGCACAGCTGTGCGCGAAAATCGACACGCAATCCAGCGATTTACAGGCATCGACCACGCCACGCGTCGAGAGATAGCCGCGCGTTGGCTTGAGACCGACCAGCTCATTGAAAGCGGCGGGCACGCGACCCGAGCCAGCGGTGTCGGTCCCGAGAGAAAACACGGCCAGGCCCTTGGCCACAGCCACCGCCGATCCCGAACTCGATCCGCCGGGCAGGTATTCGGGGTCGAAGGCATTTTTCGGCACCGGATAAGGCGTGCGCACGCCTACCAAGCCCGTCGCGAACTGGTCGAGATTGGTCTTCCCGACACAAATCGCCCCTGCCTCCTGCAAGAGGCGCACCACGGGCGCGGACTCCGCAGGCTCGTAGGCAAAAGCCGGGCAGGCCGCCGTCGTGGGCAGTCCCGCGACATCGATATTATCCTTCACCGCGAAGGGAATCCCGTAGAGCGGCAGCTCCGACTTGCCGTCCAGCTCAGTGACTTGCGCCTCGATCCACGCCCAAGGGCTTTTCGTGATAAAAATCCCCTCGTCCGGCTCCCCGGCGATGCGCTCCCAGAGTTCTCGCATGACTTCCCGCACCTCCCGTCCGGAAGCGTAGGCCGCCTGATAATCTGCAATTGTTTTCATGATTCCACCCGGATGATGAGAAGTTCCTGCCCGGCTTTGACCATCGCTCCCGGCTCAACCAGGACGCGCTCCACGCGGCCTTTTTTGGGCACACTCACCGTCATTTCCATTTTCATGGCTTCCAAAATCACGGCGAGCTGACCCGCTTCGAGTTCATCGCCCTCGGCGACGTCCACCTTCCACACGCTCCCCATCATCGGCGATTCGATGAACTCGCAGCCCTCCGGCAAGGTGATGTCCTCCGGCTCGGCCTCGCTTTCGCTCATCTCGACCAAATTCAGCCCCGCTTCTTCCCAGCGTTGCCGTTCCTCGGCGAAGGCCTGACGTTGATGCCCCCGGAATTCCTCGATGGAAGCGCACTCGCGTTCGAGGAAAGCGAGATAATCGCCGAGTTTGAAGCGCTCGACCTCGATTTTCGGCACATACTCGCCCGTCAGGATCTGGCGTCGCAATTCCAGGAGCTCCTCCGGACTGACCTCCTCCCACTTCAGGCGATCGAAGAAGCGCAGGAGCCAGGGAACGTCTTTTTCGAAGGCCGCCGTTTGGCGATACCGGTTCCAGATCGGCGTGGTGCGTCCGACAAATTGATAGCCGCCCGGGCCCTCCATCCCGTAGATGCAAAGATAAGCCCCCCCGATCCCGACGGCGTTCTCCGGCGTCCAGGTCCGGGCCGGATTATACTTCGTCGTGACCAGGCGATGGCGGGGATCGAGAGGCGTCGCCACGGGAGCCCCGAGGTAAACATCACCCAGGCCCATGACGAGGTAATCGGCTTCAAAAACGATCCGCTTGACCTCCGCAATCGACTCCAGACCGTTGATGCGGCGGATGAACTCGATATTGCTCGGGCACCAGGGTGCCTTCTCGTTGACGCCCTTCATGTAACGCTCGATGGCCACCTGCGTGCTCGGGTCATCCCAAGCCAGCGGCAGATGAACGACCCGGGATTCCACCTCCGCGTCCTCCAGGGCGGGCAACGCCTCCAGGCCACGTAAAAGCAGAGCCACGACTTCCGCCTCCGTCGTTTTCCAGGGATCGTAGTGAACCTGCAGGGAACGAATCCCCGGCGTGACATCGACGAATCCCGTCCGCTCCTGTTCGCCCAGCCACTCGTAAAGCAGGTGAACGAGAAAACGCAGTCGCAGATCAAGCACCCTCTCGCCCACTTCACAGAGCAGGTAGGCGTCGCTCGAACGCCGGATGATGACCTCCTCCCCCTGCACCTGGCCGCGACCGACGATCATCTCTTCGCAAGCGCCTTCTACCGGCAGCGCGGGATACGCTCCGCCTTCCGCCAGCCAGTTTTCGACCCCCACGGCAAGTTCCCGCGCCTGTTCAAGTCCCACGGGAACGAACTTCACCCAGTCGCCGGGCTTCAACTGACCGACCTTCCACAACTCCGCGCGGGCAATCGTCACGGGACACACGAAGCCGCCCAGACTCGGTCCGTCCGGCCCCAAGATCACCGGCATGTCACCGGTGAAATCGATGGCTCCGACCGCATAAGCGTTGTCGTGGATGTTCGAGGGATGCAGCCCCGCTTCTCCGCCGTCGCTCCGCGCCCACTGCGGCTTCGGCCCGATGAGGCGCACGCCCGTTCTCGCCGAGTTGAAGTGAACTTCCCAATCCGCCGCAAAAAAGGCCGCGATGTCTTCCTCGGTGAAAAATTCCGGCGCTCCGTGCGGGCCGTAAAGCACGCCAATCGTCCACTCCCGCTCCTCAGCGAAGAAGCTTTTTTCCAGA
>JBNNED010000008.1:0-2849 GCA_050285825.1 Verrucomicrobiales bacterium
GGCCTGATCCCAGCCGTCCGCCGCCGACTCCCCTTCGCCGAGGGCCCGCCGCGCCACCTTGAGTTCCCGCACGCCGACCTTGCCTTCCAGCTCGGCCAGCAAGCCACTGGCCTCCAGGGCCTCGCGCGCCAGCTCCTGACGAGATTTTTCCTCGCCATCGTCGACCAAGTGCATCGAAGCGGAGTCGTCCACAAGCACGATCACTTCCTTCTCCAACTCCCGTTCTTCGTAACGACTCCACACGGGTTCCAGGAGGATCCAGCAGAGAAAAGCCAGTCCGGCGAGACGCAAGCCCGTGAGCCAGCGACCCCGTTTCGCGCTCACGACCTGTTTTTCGTAGCGGTAGAGCCACAAAATCAATTCGCCCGCGAGCGCCACCAGCAGGGGCACGGCCCACCACGGCCAGAGCGAGGCAAAGGTCACGACCCGCCCGACGAGCGAGACCAAGCCTGCGACCAGAGCGAAAACCACGATCACCCGGACGATCGACCACACCAGCAACTTCACGCCTTGCCTCCTTTCACCTTCTCCAATTCCTGCATAAATTCAACCGGCGGGGCTCCCGAGGACTCGAAATCCACCCGCACTTCCTCGCTCATCTTGCGCGATCCCGAAACCCAGCGCGCCAGCGCCGTCTCCAGCAAGAGGAGGATGAATCCCGCCACCGCGAGAATCTTCCAGAGCTCTTTTCCGAAGCCCTTCCCGCTCAATATCGCCAGCACGTCCTGCATCGAGCCCGTCTCCACGACATCGGCCTCCCGCCGCATCAAAACGAGGTCGTCGGCGACGAATTTCGTCAGGCGACTCTCCCGCGCATCGCGCTCCACCACCAGGGGCAAGCCCGTGGTTGGCAAACTGAGTTCCGAGGCGATTTCTTCCTCCAGCTCAACGAGATACGCACCTGGCACGGCCGTTCCCGCCACCTCCAGCGTCTTTCCACGCCGGCCCAGCACCAGACTGGCCTCTCGCAACTGCCCGCGGGGATCGGTGGCCTGCAATTCGGCCAATTCTTCCTCGCCCTCGTCACTCGTCGTCGCGACGAGCGCGCTCGTCGGCACGATTTCCCGCTTGCCGTCGGGTCGCGTCCAGAAAAGGCGCACAAAAGCCTCGCCGCTCTCTTCTTCGTAAGTGATTTCCAGCGGGTAAGCTCTGCCCGGCTCCAGCTCCACGGTCTCCGAGATCCGTTGCTGCCGCTGCTCGGTCTCGCACACGACCCGGCCGTCCAGGCTCATTTTCAGGCGATCATCGGCCTCCGCTTCAAAACGGTATCCGCCTTCGCTCGGCACGACGAGGGAACCCGTCCATTCGATGACATACTTGTCGTTCGGCACTTTTTTGGAAACGCGCTCCTGATTCCAGTTGAAGTTGATATTGGCATCCACGCGCTCCAGGCGCAGCTCCCGCTTCGTCTGACTCCGCCGATAATAATACTTGCCGAGAAGTCCCTGACCGCCCGCGAGTTGCAAGCTGGGGTTCCAGCTCGCCGCCACGTTCAGATCGAGCTCCCGACCGCCGCCAAGCCAGGTCACGAGCTCATGCACCATCGGCACGAAAGATTGACGGACGGGCAGGTTGCCGAGACGACCATCAAAGCCCGTCATGACCTGCATGACCCGACCCTGACCGTAGTTTTTCGTCGCCATGAACAAGGAACCATCCGAGAAACGAGCCGCCGGAATCGCGCCTTCGCGCAGCTCGCCACTGGCGACATAAGCCTTGACCACCGCCGCTTCCATATCGGCTCCGGCCGGTCCTTTGAAAAGCCGCAAAGCCTCGTGATCAAAGGTCGTGCTCGCCGGATAAACAGGTTCCTCCGGCACCCGCACGGTTTCCAGCGCCGCCGGCATGAGCAGCCCGTCACTGCCTCGCCAATCATTGTAAAAAGCCGCCTCGACATGCTCGCCACCCAAGACCAGCAAGCCGCCACCCGAGGCCACGAACTCCGCCAGGCGCTCCGCCACCCCGCCCGGGAGTCGGCTGACATCCGCGAGGACGATGATGCCCTGGTTTTCCAGCTCCGCCGAAGCGACACCCGAGGCCGGGATGACCTCCGGGTCCATCAAAAACTTCCCTTTCTCGCCCCCGCCCCGCAGCAGTGCCTGGGTCGGAGCCAGAGCCAGCGCGGTGTAACCGCTCGCCCGATCAAAAAAGGCCCCGCTCGGGTTGCCATCGACGAGCAAGACCGGCAAGCGCTCGCGCACCACGAGCGCCCGCTCCAGCGCGTTATCCCCCGCCAAATCATCCTCGCCCTCCAGCCGCACGCGCACCACCTGCGCCCCCGGCGTGGTAAAACGGTGACTGAACTGCAAAGTCTCTTCCTGCCCTGGCAAGAGCTGCCCGACGGCTTGCGGTTCCAGCTCCGCGCCCTCCGCTTCCAGCAGCACGCGACCCGGTGTGATCGTCTCCGTTCCCGTGTTTTCCACCTTCACCGTGATCAGCAAATCCCGATCGGTGCCCACGACTTCGCGCGAAAAATCGAGCTCGCTGAGCGCCGCATTGCGCACCAGCTCCGGCAATTCAAAACTCCGCAAGAGCAAGCGCGGCTTCTGCGGCATCCCCTCCCAGGCATCGCCCAGACTTTCCCAGGCCGCCGGGCTGTCAAAGCGCCACCCGACCCGCTGGCTGTCGGTAAACACCAGCAAATCCTTGGCGCCCCCGCCACCTTCGGCCAAACTCAGACTGGCCATGCCCAGGGCGTCATGCGCCCGAAACGGCCCTTCCACCGGACGCAGATTGTCGAGAACTTCGATGACGTCCGCGCGGTGAGTCAGCGGCGTGCCCGTGATGAGTTCGGGCGAGGGACCGCCCAAAACGACGGAAAAGGCCGTTCCCTTCGGCGCGTCCTTGAC
>JBNNED010000009.1:0-5652 GCA_050285825.1 Verrucomicrobiales bacterium
TGCAGAGAAAGGCGATTTTGGGCAGATTTCGCGATTTGGCTATTTGACGGGGCGCTTATTGGCGCAGTTGGGTGTCAATTTTGATTTGGCGCCTGTTTTGGATTTGGATCATTTCCCGGAGGAAAAAAACGGCCTGCGGGGGCGCTGCTGGGGGCGGGGGAGTCAGGAGGTGATCGACCGCGCGGGCTTGTTCAACCGCTGGCTGCGTAAGCAGGGAGTCCTGGGCTGCGGCAAGCATTTTCCGGCGAACGGGCGGGCGCGGGCGGACACGCATTTCGACTTGCCCGTCGCGGATTGCTCGCTGGAAGACTTGCTGCGCGAGGATTTGCTGCCCTACACCGCGCTGGGGCCGGAACTTGATGCCGTGCTGGCCTCGCATGTCATGTTCCCCCAACTGGACGCGGAGAAGCCAGCTTCTTTATCGCGACGGGTCATGACGGGTTTGCTGCGCGATCAGCTGGGTTTTGAGGGCCTGGTGCTGACGGATGATCTGGACATGGGAGCCATCGGGAAGACCTATGGCCGGGGCGAGGATGTGCGTTTGGCGGTCGAGGCGGGCGTGGATCTGGCCTTGATTTGTCATCGCACCGAGACCGTGCCGCAGGCTTTGGAAGCGCTGGCAGAGGTCTCGGCTGGGCGACGGGAGGAGACTTGGCGGCGTTTGGAGAAGGCGCGTAAAAAACTGCGCAAAGGACCGGTGGTCTTCTCCGAAAAAGCCTGGCGCGAGGTCAACGAGGAGCTCGTGGCGCTCACGCGGGAGGTGATTGGCGAGGAACGTTTCGTCGTGGCCGGAGAGGTGTCGAGTCCGGTGGAGACTTACTGATGGTGAAGGCTTTGCGCGACGCTTTTTCTGTGCTTGGATGTTGTTATGAATGAGAATGAGAAGACGGGCAAAGTGCGCTGGGGTTTTCTTGGCGCGGCGGCCATCGCACGGAAGAATTGGGCGGCTCTGCGGCACAGTGGAAATGGCGAGTTGCGCGCGGTGGGGAGTCGGAACCGAGAGCGGGCGGAGGACTTCGTCCGCGAAGGCCAGCTCTCGGTGCCTTTCGTCACAAGTCCCACGGCGGTCGAGGGTTACGAGGCGATTTTAGCTGATGAGGAGATTGAAGCCGTTTACGTGCCCTTGCCGACGGCTCTGCGCAAGGAATGGGTCATCAAGGCGGCGCAGGCGGGCAAGCATGTCTTGTGCGAGAAGCCCTGCGCGGTCTCGCTCCGCGATTTGGAGGAGATGACGGAGGCCTGCGAGCGGCATGGCGTGCAGTTCATGGACGGGGTGATGTTCATGCACAGCCGTCGCCTGGAGACTCTGCGGGAAGTCGTGGCGAAAGGACGGGAGCTGGGGGAGTTGCGACGACTCGACAGCGGTTTTTCTTTTTATGCCGAGGAGGAATTTCGGGAAAATATCCGCATGTCGGCCGAGCTGGAACCGGGCGGCTGCGTGGGGGATCTCGGTTGGTATAATATCCGCATGTCACTGGCGCTCATGGATTACGAAATGCCGGTGGCGGTGCGCGGCGACTTGCTGGAGGAACGGGAGGGAGTTCCCGTGGCCTTCCAGGGAGATTTGCGCTTTGCGGACGGGGTGACGGCTTCGTTTTATTGCTCATTTACAGCGGCTTTGCAGGCGTGGTTCCGGGTGGCGGGGACGGAGGGGACGGCGATTCTGGATGATTTCGTCATCCCCTTTTACGGCTGTGAGTCGCGTTTCAAGCTGCTCCGGGCCCACTCTCTGAACGAGGCCTGCGATTTCAAGATGGAGCGCCACGAGCGGGTGGTGAGTCGGGAAGAATACTCGACAAATCACGGGACTTCGCAAGAGGCGCGCCTATTCCGCCATTTCAATCGCCTCGTGAGAAGTGGCGAACGGGAAGAGTTCTGGCCGGAGGTGTCGCGGCAAACACAGCGGGTCATGGATGCCCTGCTCGACTCCGCGCGCCAGGGCGGCGGCTGGCGGGATCTGGCCTGAAGGTGTGTGCCAAGGGGGCTTTCGCACGAAAAAACCCCTGGCGGGTGAGCGCGCAGGGGTTGGGGCGGGAGAAGATTCTCTTTAGTTGATCTCGATGCGGCGGGTCTCCGGAGTCACGGGTTCCGCTTTGGGAAGGGTGAGGAGGAGAACGCCGTTTTTGAGTTCGGCCTTGAGCTGCTCCTTGTTGGCCTCTTCGGGCAGGGTGAAGCGTTTTTCGTAGGCGCTGAGCTCTTCGTCGCCTTCAGCCGGAGTGGCTTTGAGGCTGAGCGTGTCTTCTTTGAGTTCGATTTCGATCTGCTCTTTCTCGAATCCGGGCAACTCGACGCGCAGATACCAGGCGTTTTCGTCTTCGCGGATGCGATGGCGCTGCGGCTGGCTCGCGAGTGGTTGACGCAGAGAGTTCGTGAGGAGGCGGTCAAAGTCGTTGAGAAGTTGCACGCCGTTCGGGTAGTTTTTGGTAATCAGGTTCATCATTTTAGCTGGTTTGTTTGTTAACGAGTCCTGAATTGCAGCTCCCGTGCCAGCGGGGAGTTGGTGGCTGGCAAACCCTGAAAATACAAGGGTTTCGGGCGTTCGAGGGATTTTAGGGTGACTATGAGAGTGGGAAAAAATGTCGCGTTTCGAGTCCTGGCGGGTCATTTTTTCCCCCTCATTTGTCACTCCCCGGCGGAGGCGGAATTTTCGCCTTTCGGAGTGTAGAGGTCACGATTGGAGGCGTGAAATTCGGCTTTCAGAGTGACTTTCAGGCCGGAGAGATCGACGAGGTGGGGAGCGGAGAATTGCCACTGGCCGTCCCGGGCGTTGTGGGGAAAGCCGATGAGGAGGTGGAGGGCGTCGTCGTTGATTTTTCCAGAATCTCCGGTGGGTTCGTAGTAGAAAGTGCGGAGGCTTGAAGCGATGGAGCCCGCCGCGAAGAGCTTGGGGTCGAGATAGGCGATGGTGCCGCTGGCCTGGTGGACGAGGCGGAGGTCGGGATAGCCGGAACGCTGTTCTTTGCCGTCCTGCGTGGGCGGGATGCCGCAGGTGAAGCCGGGGAGGGCCTTGAGCTTTTGCGCGAGGGATTCCTCGAAGTGGCGGGAGGCTTCGTTGATGCGGCTGAGCTGCCGCAGGGGGGAAGTGGCGGCGCTGAACTCGTGCGCGCACTCGCGGGCGGCCTTGAGAACGGCCTCACGGATCTCGCCGTGAACGGAGTTTTCGGGATCAAGGGGGATGATGCGGTGTCCGCGCGTGAGTTGGACGAGCTTGGCGAAGCTGATTTCCCTACCAGTAAGCTGGGGGAGTTGGCGCAAGGCGGAGGATTCCAGTTCCTCGGCCGGGCTGGGCGTGAAGCTGCCGGCGAGGAGAAAAAACGAAAGAAAGATGTTCTTAAGCACAGCTCCATCCTGGGGTGCCCGGCTCCCATTTGAAAGAAAAATCGGGGAGGGGCTGGGGGAGCGGTCCGATCACTCGTCTTCCTTCGGGAGGATGATGTCGTAAAAGCGACGGATCGTGACCTCGCTGGGCCGAGAGGGGCGGTCCATGATGAAAAGCACGTTGCGCCGGATCGGCCGGTGCCCCCAAATGCGGGAGTAGGTCGGGCGGATCTTGCTGTTTGCTCCTTCGACAACGCCGATCTGACAGGGAATGTCGATGATGCCACGCTGCCAGCTGGGGTGCGAGACGGCGGCATGGCGCCCTTTCGGAAGGGCGAATTTTTTTTCGCCGAGGACGATGGCAAGGTTTTTGGTGGAGAAGTTGAAGGTGAGATAATCCCCGTTTTTCAGGGCTTTCTCTGAGATGTCGAAAGCCGCGAGTTTGGGTTTTCCGGGTTCTCCGGTCGCGCAGACGATGAGGATGCGGGGGGATTTCGGGAGGCTGACGACGGCGGCCGGAGGGGGGGGCGCTTGGCCTTCTTCCGGCTTGTTGAAGTGGGCGGGCTTGCTGTGCAGAATGAACCGGGTGGGGCCTTCATAGGCGAAAGGACGCCCGAGTCCGTTCATGCCCATGGGAAAGGGGAGGGCTTCGTTTTTCCCGAGGTAGAAGTATTTGCCATCAATGAGGTCGAGGGCGACGGTGACGATTTCGGTTTTGATCTGGGGGGGCGTATTTTGGGCGGCGAGGGGCAGGAGGCTGAGTAGGGCGAGGATGGTGGCTTTGAGCATACGCTTCGGTTGGGTAAGTTCGAATGAGGATGGGTGTGGGTCTGATGGCTGGCGCCGGATCAGATTTCATTTTCGTTCAACCAACGGAAGGAGACAAGGCGATATTGGCGTCCGAAGGTTTTGTTAAGTTCGCTTTGGAGGCCGGGAATGCCATTGCGGGTGTCGTAGGGGGTTTCGGCTTTGTCGGTGGCGTCGACGTAATCAGGGAAGCGTTGGACGTAGGCTTCGCAATAGGCTCGCGAGACGACTTCACCGGCTTCGTTCAAGGCTTCACCGCAGGCCCGGATGCGGAAGTAGTCCGAGCGGGCTTGCAGGATGGGAGCTAAGGATTGGAGGAGATCCCCTTGGGAGAGGTAGCCGGCGTAGCCAGCAGATTGCTTCTCATCACTGACGACGTCGTGGAATTGGCTGCCCGGGGGAGTGTTGGCGGGGAGTCCGTAGTCGTTGTCCAAGGGGGCGTTAAGTGTGCGGTCAAGGGCTGCTTGCAGAGGGCCTTTGAGCTGGTTTTGTCCGCTGCCGTCGGGGTCGCGGTTCACGAAGTCCGCGAGGGAGCGGAAGGGTCCGCGATTTTTGACTTCGGCGACGATTTCGGTGGCCAGTTGATCGAGCTCGTCTGCGGAAAGCCGGCGCCATCCGTTCCAGAAGCTCTCGGGGTCGCCCGGAGCGTCTTTTTCGAAGGGTTGGGCATTGGCGACGTGGCCGAATTTGTTGAAATAGACTCCGTCGGGCGAGGTCCAGCTCAGAGAAGGGGAACTGCTGTTGGAGATCGTGGGGAGTTCGTTCTGTCCCATGGTGGAGAGAATGGCTTTCCAAGCTTCCTTCGAGGTCGAGTTGATGTTGAAGGCTCCTTTGATCATGACGCGGCTGGCCAGGGCTTCGGGGGCTTGGGCACCCGCATCGGCGATGATTTGGTTGAAGGAAGTGTCGTTGGAACGGGGAGCGAGCTGCATCCGGGGGTTGATGGGGGAGCTCGTCCCGTCGAGGAGGTTGTCGAGATCCAGTTCGGGATCGGAATAGCTGTTCGCGCCGAAGTAGTCGGGACTCAGGGTCGAGAAGAAATAAGCGTCCCACAGCGCTTGGTTGATTTCATAGGAGGTGTCGACGAGGAGCATGCCATTGCCGCTCCGGTCTTGCACGCCGGCAAAATTGGTAACCGTGGTTTGATTTGGGGGAATGCGGGGGTTGGCGTAGGAATTTCCGAGGACGAAGCCCGGTTCGTGATTGTAGCGGGAAAGGGCGGCGTGTTGGAATTGACCGAGCGACACGAGGGGCGCGCGGGGAGCGTCGTAGATGACAACATGAGGCGCACCCAGCCCGCCTGTGGTGGAACCGCCACCGTAGCCAAGGAATTGGCCGTGAGTGTCTGGCGAGAGAATATCGCTCCCAAGCTGGCCCTCGGCGATGAGTCCGCGATTACCTCCCTGCTGGTCGCCCAAGAGATCTTCATAATCCTCGTTGCGCTCGCCGATGAAGTTCGACACAAAATTCCAACCTTCGGAACCGTTGCGCAGGACTTTCGAGCCGTCAAAACGCACGGAGCTGGCG
>JBNNED010000010.1:0-5998 GCA_050285825.1 Verrucomicrobiales bacterium
CATCGTCATCGTGCGACCCGCATCCGTCATCCTCTCGAATCTCTTCTCGGATCACACGAGCTGGAAGGAACGCATCTTCCTCTCGCTCCTGGCTCCGCGCGGGATCGTCGCCGCCGCCATCACCTCGGTCTTCGCCCTGGAAATCGAACACGCCGCGCACGAAGGCCGCTTGCCGGAGTCTCTCATCCCCTTCGCGCACGAGATGGTGCCGCTCGTCTTCATTGTCATCATCGGCACCGTCGCTTTCTACGGCCTCCTCGCCGCGCCTCTCGCCCGCAAGCTCGGTCTCGCCAAGAAAAACCCGGACGGCATCATCTTCGCCGGCGCGAGCACCTGGGCCCGCACCGCCGCCAAAGCCCTCAACGCCGATGGCCATGCCGTCCTCCTCCTCGACACCCGCTTCGAGAACATCGCCGACGCCAAAATGGACGGTCTGCGGGCGGTGCGCGCCAACATTCTCTCGGAATACGTCGAGGAAGAAATGGATTTCTCCGGCCTCGGCCACCTCATCGCCGGCACCCCGAATGATGAGGTCAACTCCCTGGCCTCCCGCGAATACGCCCACCATTTCGGCAAGGCCGCGATCTGGCAGGTCACCCCCGAAGACGCCAAATCTCACCACACCAAGGCCGTGTCCTCCCGCATCCGCGGGCGACTCTGCTTCTCCGGCTCTCCCACCTTCCGCCAGCTCGAAAGTTTCGCCCTGCGCGGAGCGGTGGTGAAAAAAACCCAGCTCACCGACGTCTTCACCATCAACGACTTCCGCAAAGTGCACGGCGATGAGGCCATCATCCTCTTCCTCCACGACGCCGAGCGCGGTCTGCGCCCCTACGAGGCCGATCGCAAGGAGAAATTGCCGGAAGAAGTGACGCTCTACGCCTTCGTCATCCCGGAAGAGGAAAACGGCCATGCCTGAGCAGGATTACCAATCACTCGAAGCTCGCTGGCACGACCTTTTTTGGTCGCTCGAAGGCGAGGCTGCGGAACTCCCGCTCCTCAGCCGCTTTCTTGCCACCGCGCCCGCACCCGCCCTCTACCTCGGCAGCGGCTCCGGTCGCCTCCTCGCGCCCCTGCTGACTGAAAACTTCGACATCACCGGCCTCGAACCCTCGGCGGAAATGCGCAGCCTCTGCGAGCGCACTTGCCCAGAGGCGCGAGTCATGGCCGTGAGCTGGGAAGAAGCCGAACTCAGTCAGTCATTTGGCAGCGTTCTCGTCCCCGCCTTCACCTTCCAGCTCTTCGCCAAACCTCTGCAGGCCCTGCGGAAAATGGCTTCCGCTCTCCAGCCGGACGGGCGGATCTACCTCAGCCTCTTCTTCCCCTGGGCCGAGCTGCTCGGCGATCTCCCGGCTGGCAAATGGTACCGGGATGCCGAGGCGTCCTTGCCCGACGGCACCCTGGCCCGGCTCGACACCCGATTCCAACTCGACGAAAAACGGGGGCTTCTGCGCCGCCGGCACCTTTACCGCCACCTAGACGCGGAGGGCGGGGAACTCGCGCGCTACGAAACCCGTCAGCGCATCCATTGGTTCACCGACCTCGCCCTGCAGCGACTTCTCGATCAGGCGGGACTCGTAATTTGTCAGGAAATCCTCGATTTCGACCCCGAACTCGACCCCGAAGCGGCGGAAGAGCCCGCCAGTGTCATCACGCTCATCTTGAAGTGTGATACGACGGGGAATTGAGCCACGGGGTCTCGACGGAAAAGGCCGGGGATCTCCGGGTGAAGGGGCTTGAACAACAAAAGAAAGAAAAAAGCCGCCGTCGAAAGCTCATCACTCGATGTCTTCCGACGACGGCAGAGCCATAAACAAACTGACGACTCAAAAAGAGTGATGGGTTTGTCAAATGGCGTTGTTCACCCTAATAAACATGAAAACTAGAACGCAAGGCACTGTCTTCACGGGGATAGACCGGCGAGGGCGATGAACGTTCAAAGAAAAGTCATTTTTTTGTCATTTTTTGAAAGATTCCGGGAATTGGACCTGCCGACCATCACGGGTGGTCCGTTTTTTCAAGCGCTTGGATGAGGGCAATGGCCTGCCAGGGAGCTTCCCGGGGGTGAAAAAAAGCGTGCCAGAACCAAGCCGAGACCTCGCTCCAACTTTCCTCGCTCTCCGGGCAAAAGATCCGTTCTTCGACGAGATAGCTCCGACCATCCCGCCGGGCGAGGAGTCGGTTCCAGGCGGGATTTTCCTCCGCTGCCACGGTGTCGAGAGCTTCGAGCTGGTAACCTTCGGCACGCAGGCAGTGGGCCACCGGGTGGAGTCGGCGGGTGGCGCGATTGACCTGGCGTAGGATGAGGCGGGCGTCGGGCTGGTCGCCGATTTTGTAGATGGCGATGTGGCCGGGAAAGTGGTGGTAGAAATTTTTTTCGCTCGCGCTGAGCGGCAGCGGCGTGAGCGGCTGGCCTTCGTAGTGGGTGAGAACGGGGGGGCTTGAGCTCGCGAGCTCCGGGCTTGTGGAATTCCCGGTGAAGCTGGTGAGGAGCAGTCCGAGGAGAGCGCAAGCGAGGAGAGCGAAGTCGGCTTTTGTTTCGTGAGCTGGCACGAACTGTGGAGCGCTTGCGCTGAGGGTTTTGCGGCTGATGAGACGCTGGGTGCAGGTCTGGAGGAGAAAGAGGAAGCCGGCGTAGAGGAGGAGGCCGGCGGCGGGGTGCGTCCAGTGGGGGAGGGAGACGATTCCGGCTTCGGGAAAGAAGAGGAGGGTGGCGCGTAAGGCGTTGGCGGTGAGGACGAGGGGCAGGGCGAGACTGCCGAGGAGGAGAAGCGCGCGCCAGGGGAGTCGGTAGAGGGTGGCGAGGAGAGCGGTGAAAAGTCCGGCGCACCACAGGCTGCCGAGTCCGCTGCAGGCGGGAGCGATTTCCACGAGGCGACCAGCCGAGAGCAGTTGCACGCCCTGCAGGCTGACTTCCTGGCCGAGGGTGTTGAGAAAAAAGGCGCTGAGGTGGCCGGTGAGGAGTCGCAGCGGGTAGGAAAAGAAGAAGTCGAGCGAGGCCTGGAGGGGAAGAGCGAGGGTGAAGAGGAGGACGAGACCGGCTTGCCACCAAAAACCGAGAAAGAAGGCGGAGGTGGCGAGGAAGAGAAGGGCCTGGAGCAGGGGAGGGAGGAAAGGGCGGGTCAGAACTGCGAGGGTGAGGAGGAAGAGGGCCGGAAGGGGGCGGCGGCGAAGTTCTTTTCTCCGTTTGCAGAGGAAAAAGCCCCCCAGCGCGAGCGGAAGGAGGCTGAGGGTCTCTCCTCCCCCGTCGTTGAGGCGATCGAAATACCAGCCGAGGGAGTCGCGGAAGAGAAGCGCGAGAGCAGCGAAGGTGAAGAGGAGGCTGTTTTTTGAGGACATGATCGGCATGATCGGCTTGGGAGTTTGGGCTGTAAGTTCGCGGTGCAGATGAGATACAGCGGGCTGGAAGCCCACTGCACGGTAGCCATGTTGGTAGGGAGACAGCGGGCTGGAAGCCCACTGCACGGTAAGAGAGGCGATTCAGGTGCGGCGGACGCGCAGGAAGGTGGTGGTGAGCAGCGTGAGGGCGATGAGGAGGAAGGCGTTGGGCTCGGGAACGGCACCGCTGGGGCCCTCGCTTTGACCGTGGGGAACGGTCGTTGCTTGCTTGACGGGCGTTGTGGGCTCTTGGTTCTCCCGGACTTCGTGATCGATGGCGATGAAGGAGGTGTAGGGCGTGAGAAGCTGGTGCTGGAGGCCGATGCGAGTCACTTCGGCAATGGCTTTCGGGTCCTTTTTCAGTCCGGCGTAGTCGGCGAGCTGCCGCACTCGTTCACGGGCCCAGAGGGTGGGGAGGACGGGGTGGGAACGCCCGGTTTCGGCGGCTTCCGCGACGGAGAGCGTTTCGCGGTAAGTTTCTCCGCCACCGGTGATGCCGCTGATCGTGATGGTTCCGCGCGGCTCGCCCGTCCAGGTGCCGGTCAGGCTCAGGGGGCGCCCCGCAAAGAGGTCGGGGAGGCGTGCGGGCTGGAGTTCACCGAGTTCAAAACCCTCGCTCGTCACGGTGATGCCGGTGAGAACCGGACTGGAAATGCTGGCCTGGAAGCGCTCGCTGGCGCTGGCGATTTCGCTGGCGTGAGTGACGACCGCGCTGTCGTTGCCCGCGAGGTGGGCGAGGCCGTCGAGGAGATGGCGGTTGACGCTGGAGCCGACTCCGAGGGGGAAGATGTTGGTGTCGCCGACGCTGTTTGAGACGAGCTCGAAGACGTCTCGTTCCGCGCTGATTTGCCCATCGGTGATGAGGATGAGGGAGCGGGAAATGTCGCGACTGCCCGGAAGTTCCAGCGCGGTTCGGAGTCCGCTGGCCAGCTCGGTGCCGCCGCCCCCGGATTGCCGATCCAGGAGACGGAGGGCTTTTTCGATGTTTTCCGGGGTGGCGGGGAGGGAGCGCTGCGGGGAAAGGACCTGATTGCTGCCGGCAAAGAGAACGATGTTGAAGCGGTCGATCGGGCGCAGACTGCTGGTGAGATCGCGGAAGAGCTTTTTGGTGAGAGTGAGGGGAAATCCGCGCATCGAGCCGGAAATATCGACGAGAAACAGGTACTCGCGGGCGGGAATTTCGGCGGCGCGGAGTTTCCTGGGAGGCTCGACTTGCAGGAGGAAGTGATTTTCCCGCTCACCCTGGTGGAGAACCAGTCCGGAGCTGATCTCGTCCTGTGCGAGCTGGTAGCGGACGATGAGGTCGCGGTCGGGCGCGCTCGGAGCGAGGCGGAGGCGAGCCGCGTTTTTGCTGAGGAAGTGAATGTTGGCCTGGTGGGTCGGGCAGGCGAGGTTTTTGACGGGGAGGGGGCTTTTGAGCGAGAGATCGAGCGAGAATCGGGTGGGGTCGGAAGTTTCTTTGGTGAGGTAGGGATTATTGATCTGCTCAGCGGGCGCGGTCGCTCCTTCATAACGCGGGCCGATGGCGGTGGGGAGGACGAATTCGTATTGCAGTGTCGGCTGGGCGGGCTCACGCCCGCGTTCCTCTCGCTGGCGAGGTTTCAGGATTTCGCTGTAGTGCAGGGTCAGCTCCAGCTCGTCGCCGGGGAGAATGCGGGCGACGTCCATTTGGAAGAGATTCGGGCGTTTTTGGCTGAGGAGACTGGCCGATTTGTGTTCTTTTTTGGCCTGCTCGAATTGTTTTTTCGCCTCTTCCTTCCGTTCGATCTTCGCCTCCAGCGTCCGCTCGCCGATGCGCATGGTCATGCCGTGCACCGAGGCTCCGGTCGAAGCGGGGAAGAGGTAAGTGGCGTCGAGTGGGGTGTCGCCCAGATTCGCGTAGGACTGCGTGAGGGTGACGCGGGCAATGCCGCCCGTGATCTCGACTTCGGCGTGCGAGGACTTGAGCGGAAAGCTGTCGGTGAGCTCGCTGCCGTGGACGTGGAAGTAAGGCGAGGCGGGTTCGCTCTCGGCTTGGGCGCTGTGGGTGGTGACGACACAGGCGAGGAGGTGAAGCAGGTGGTTTTTCGTTTTCATCCCCTACAGCGTGGCGGGGGAATGTGAAGGGGTGATGCGATGGGGGTGAAGTTTGCGTGAAAAAGTAGCAGGGACGTCTCGTCCCTGTTTTTGCATGGGTCATGGACGGGGACGTCCATGCTACTTTTGTCCAGGTGGGACGATTTGGCGTGTCAATGTGTCACATTTTAAGTCTGTGGAGGCGGGGAAAAGCTTGATTTTTCGGGCTTTTGGGGCGATGGCAAGGGAGCTGCAATGGAGGGAAAGTATGA
Source organism: Verrucomicrobiales bacterium (assembly GCA_050285825.1). Lineage (GTDB taxonomy): Bacteria > Verrucomicrobiota > Verrucomicrobiia > Verrucomicrobiales > Akkermansiaceae > SW10. The sequence continues at coordinate 5,703 of JBNNED010000010.1, forward strand.
GATTGGATAAATTGACACATAAATTGCAGGAAGCCTTGCAGAACGCACAGCAACTGGCGGTGCGTTCGGGGCATTCGGAGTTGCGGAGTTCCCATCTCCTGCTCGCTTTATTACAACAGGAGGGCGGAATTGTGGGGCCGATTCTGGAGAAGGCGGAGGTGGATCTCACCCAGCTGAAAGCGGCGGTGGCGAGCTCGCTGGGTCAGGAAGCGCGCGTGCAGGGCGCGGGATCGCAGCCGCAGATGAGCTACGGGCTCCGTGCCACGCTGGACGGGGCGGATCAGGCGCGTGAGAAG
>JBNNED010000011.1:0-6497 GCA_050285825.1 Verrucomicrobiales bacterium
TTTGGTCTCCGGTTTGGTCTCCGGTTTGGCTTCCGGCTTCGTTTCCGGTTTGGTCTCCGGTTTGGCTTCCGGCTTCGTTTCCGGTTTGGTCTCCGGTTTGGCTTCCGGCTTCGTTTCCGGTTCGGCTTCCGGTTCCAGTGCGGGCCGGAGTAAGGCCTCCAGCTCTTTGACTGTCGCCTTGGGATTGTGCTCGATGCCGCGCTCATCCAGGGCGGCGATGATGTCGTCTTTTTTCATATTAGGGGTTTTTCGGTTGTTGATTATTGGCCCGCTTGCACCTCGCTCTCGCTCGTCCGCTTGGGGCTTTGGTTTTTAGTCTTCGTCACCCGCGCTGGCGGTGGAGAAGACGGACTTGTTTTTGGGATCGCGCTTCGCCCGGATATAGGCCTCTTCACGGCTGAGCTTCGGGTTTCTTTTCTGAACCTCATCAACCGCGTTCGCGATGGCCTCACGGCGCTGTTCACGGGTGCGGTTCTCGTTCTCGATCTCTTCACGGGCATGATCGAGGTTCACCGGATCGGCGGGGTATTTCGGATTGAGGGTGGTCAATGAGTTCAGCTCTTCGTCCCGCTTTTCGGATTCGAGCCGCCCGATCCACAAATCGCGATCCGCCTGGGCGATACGCCCTTCCGCGATGGCCAACCCGACGATGGCGTTATTTTCCTGCTCTCGGGCGGCTGACAGCTCAGATTCAAGTTGACTCACCCGGTTCTCGGCGGTTGTGAGGGAGTTCTGAGCGGTTTCTTTCTCGGCTTTTTCCTCGCCCGCTTTTTTCTCAGCAGCAGAGGCCTTGTCATCCGCTTCCTTCTTCTCCGCCGCAGCGGTTTTCAGGGAGTCGAGTTTTGCGAGGATTTCCTCATCGGTGGCAGCGGGGTCAAGGCCCAGCTTTTCAGTCAGTTTCTTTCTATCCATAGTTTCGTGGGGTTGATTGTCTTGAGGGACGGCCGAGCGGGCGAAGTCTTGCAGCGCAAGCGCTCCGTCACAGGGCAAGTCGTTTTTAGAATTAGTCACCGGCTCGCTATCCGGGATGCGTGGAGTGTTCGTGAGCCCCACGCTGATCAGGCGGTCGGGACGGAATTCCTTTCTCCCTTTGGGAGCGTCCCAGCGGGGGGAGGGGTAAACCCAGTAGCCTTCCTCTTTATTCTCCCGCCCCAACGCATTCCACTGCACCTCGCCCCAGAGACCGTCCGGCCTCGCTTCGAGCTTCACGTATTTTCCCAGGCGGCGATGGTCGGTGTAGGTTTTTGGATCGTGGTCAGGATGGCCGATGTAGATCGGAATCCCGCGAAAAAGCCTGCCAAGCCTCCCCGAGAGACCGTGGAACTGAGCCGCCATCGCATTGGCTTCCGTCTGGCCAAAGTATTGCAATCGCCCAGGACGTGAGCCTTCATAGACTCCGTAGTTAGAAATCTTCATCCAGTCGCCCTCCATCTCGTCGATGGGGAGATCAGAGTTCGCCACAGCGCTCTCGCGGCCATCAACCACCCCGGAGTTGGCTACGACTTCTCGCTTCATGATTTGCTTGACTTTATTCATCGTTGAATTACTGTTTCGGCAGAGGGAATCGCCGTTCTGGACGTAAGCCACGGGGTTCCAAACATCGTGGCAGTTTCCCTCACTTGACGCAGGATCGGAATCGTTTCGGACGCTTAGCCTCTCGGGGAGTTTCTCGCTCAGCATTGAGGCGCCGATCCGCGTCATTTTCATTTTGCGGGCCATTTTCATTTTGATTTCCGTCTCCATCCGGCCTCCTTTTTCTTGAACATTGTTTCTGGCACCAATCTGGGATATTTCGGAGATCGCACCGCCTCGATCACGACTGTGGTTCCGTCGGGCCGGTCTTTGTAATACCGGATGGCCTGCAGCCCTTGCTTAGTCATCCCAGCGAATTCCACCTCATCAAATCCTGTAACGTCCTCGGCAAGTCTCTCAACATCGCCCTTGCTTAAAGCAACTTGCTTCTGACGTTCTTCTTTTTTCGGGTCTCCGTGTGATCTAATCAGATGGCGGATAGCGCTCTGGTCAATAGCGTGACGGTAGCCCGAAACATCCACTCCAGTCTTAGCTAGAATCATCTGCGCTTGCTCAGCGCTCACCTCGGCATACTCCATGATTGGGCGCTCCTCCCCAGAGAAGGTGTCTTCAAAATACTTTCCTAATTCAGCCTTGGCTTCATTGGGCCTCCAGCCATTTTTGCGACGAGTAACCCAGCCTTTTTTCGCCCCTTCGGAGGTTCCCGCGTTGGCCTCCACCTCGCCCCCGCCGAGCCCCTCAAATCCGTCATCTTCTAAGGCGGCCAACATCTCCTCCTGCAAATAATCAGCCAGCGCCTCACCCTCCATGAAGGAGGGCAAATCGGTATTGATCTTCTTCAGCGCCGCCCGCGTCGCCGCTCCATCGCCCGCATTGAGCGCCGTGAAGAGGGCGTCTCCCAATGGATGCACATCGGCTGCAAAGGCCTCGCGCAGCCTCTGCGCCTCTGACTCCTCCCGCATCACAAGCGCGTTCTCGACAGCTTCAGACGGCTCCGTGATGTCCCCAAGAGCCGCCTCGCCCTCTTCGGCCTCCTGAATCCCGAGGCGTTCACAGAAGGCACCAGTAGAGACCCTCACCCCCATCTCCTTAGCCGCCTTGGTCGATTCCAGGTAAAATTGATCATCATCATCCGTTGGCACCACCAGCAGCACATCAGCCTGCGGCTCGACGCCTTCGCCGAAATACCACTCGATCACCTTCCGGCTCACTTCCGCAAGCGTCTCGTTGATCGTTTCTGCGTCATCCGAGAGCAAAATCTCTTTTTCCTCCCCCTGTAAACTCGCGCCCGTCCCCTCACCGGAACCCGCTGACATCGTCGAAAGGTCCGCGCCTCGGTAGAGAGCGGCGAATTTCCGGTCCACCCGCTCCACCACCGCTGGCATTGGCATTCCGTTTGGGTTCCCCTGGGCCTGGACGAGTTCAATCGGTTTCTGGTGTGTTCCGTCGTCTCCATAAAGCACGCCCACCCAATCATGCCCGAAGGACTCGACCGCCGAGCGCATCATCTGTCCTTCTGGCGAGTCTTTCTTCGCAGAAGTCCTTCCCAGAATCCCAGGCACCGAGAACTTTTCGGAAAAAATCAGCCAGTCATTGAAGGCATTGCGCTTCGCTGAATATCCAATGGAGCACGCAATCATCAGCCCATCAGCGCACGTCACCATCCATTGCCCAGGATCGAGCGGCACCCCTTCAGTCGTATTGTGACCTTCCAAGTAACGAAGGGTGCCGGTGCGGTTCTCAAACATCCAAAGGGGCACGAACTCAAAAGTCGCGCGGAGACGTCCATGGCGCGGATCCCACACCAGGTGATGAACCGCGTATCGAAACGAGACCGCCGTCATCATCTGCTTTACGAGACGGCGGAAGCCGCCCCGCTCATTGCGATCAAAAGCGTTCACCACTTTGACGTTGTTCCAAAAGTCCTCGAGCACCTCCCGGTGAGCTTCGCCCTCCGCGCCGCTGTTCTTTTTCACCAATACCTGCCGCTCCAGCTGAGACACCTCTTTCTCTCGCTTCGGCTTGACGCTCTTGAGCGTGTCATCACGCTCTGCGATGGTTTCAGCCATGAGGGCGAATTCCCGCAGGTGACCCAGATCAAAACTTTCCAAGGCCCGGACCAATCGCGCAGGCGTGAAGTTTCGCATGGGGTTATGCTTCTGCTGTCTGAGTGTCCTCAGAGACTCTAAAGAGGGCAAAATCGGCCCGCTCTGATCAATCACCCCATTCATCTCGTCACTCCTTTCTCAAAACACCCCTGCAAAACGCCGCAAAACGCCGCAAAATGCCCGCAGCCAATTCCAGCCATAAGCGAACTGAGAAATGCAGACCCCTGCTTAAATCGGAAATATAAGGCTTGTTTAATCATCCCGCGTAACGCCGCCCCCCTCGGCCCATTGGAATTGGTTCGTATTCGACTGGCGCACTCGCGCCGCCACAGGCCCGCACCGCCAGCGCTAGCGCGGTGCAGCGGTCGCTGTGGCCATTCTTCGTGCGTGGGCTCCAATAATTGTATTCTCCGTTCGAGATAATTTGCTGCATCTCGTGCAGGTCTTCCCGGATCACGGTGCTCACCGGGATGCGTAATTTTGTCGGAGCCTCAAAAGCGCGCCGCAAATTCGGGAAGATCGACCGCTTAAATTTCGACGTGAAGGTGCAGAGCTCCACCTTGCCAAAGCTGTGCCCCTCTGGCTTCCACTCTCCGTGAGTTTTCGCCAAGTAGTCGCCTAAGCCAATGCCTGGTCCCGTGTAGTCAAAACAGACCTTGTTTGCGCCCGCAATCCGATCACGCAAGATTTGCTCCTGATCCGGTGAACTCACCGACTGCAAAACCAGCACTTCCCGCGTCCACAAAATATCGCCCACCTTTTGCAAGGTCCAGCAAACCGTCGGATCATTAGTTCTACCAAAGTCGATTCCCAGAAAGACATTCCCGCTATACCGTGCATCATCCAAGGACCACACCTCGGTGGCATCAAAACTCTCGGCCAAGGCGATTAAATCATAGGGGAGAAGCACATTCGACCCATCCAAGAAACGGCAAAGACACTCCTGCGCAAAGGCGTCGTCATCATCCATGGCCTCCCGAATAACTACCGGATCGACCGGCAGTCCCATCAATACCGCATGGTATAGCGTGATGAGATGCTTGCTCCAGGCCATCCGCTTCCCGTCCTCCTTCGTCCAGATCTTGTGTCCTGCTCCGCCCTTGCCATTTGGGGTGGTCACCAACCTCACCATTTTTTCGCCACCTCTCAGCGGATTCGTGATCGAGGGCAAAATCGCTTTCCACGTTGCCGCCGGATCTTCAAAGAAATCAAACTCAGTCAGCAGCACGTTGGCGCTACGACCTCGCACCGTGTTCGGCTTACCCGGCACCGCCCGTTGACGGCTGCCGTTGCTGTAGGTGATCTCGGCACTTTTCAGCAAAGTTTCACTGGTCGAGCCTTCACGTTTTTCTTCGTAGCCCTCAATATGCAGTTCATAGGCCTCCGCCCAAAGCTTGGCCTGGTCGAGAGAGTCCAGAGCCTGCCGCTCTGAAGGCGCTCCGATCATCCATTCCGTTTTTCGGCTCATGCAGTCCGTGACCGCTTCGCCTTCCGCAGTGAAGTCCTTACCCGTCTGGCGACCCTGCAACTGGAATTTAAAACGAGAATCATCGTGGAAGGGCACGAACTGATATTCCAAAAGTAATGAGCGCGGATCGCCAGCAGGATATGGGTTCTTCCACCCGCTTGTTGTCTTGCCAAGCTCATGGTTGATCGCACGCGCCTCAAGATCCTCCGCATCCTCAAGCCACAAGGGATTGGCAGCCGCCGCTTCACGCGCCGTTTTTACCTGCCCCCGAAGTTGCTCAAATGCGTCAGCCTTATTCATGCGATTCCAAAAATTTGTTTCACCCGCGCGTCCTTTTCCTCCGCGCTCAATTTCGCGTCCGTCGTCACACCCTCGATCTCTGCCAGACGTTTCGCCTTTTCCTCCAGCAGTTGCACACGCCGCTCGTCGATCTCCACTTGGCGTGCGGCCAGCCGCAGCTTTGCCAGGGCGACGAAGGCTTTCACGTTGCCGCTCTCGAGCGTTTCCGAGGTAAAGACCGCCTGGGCCGCCCGCTCGATGTCCTCCGCTGTCAGCGTCCCATCCTTCAGAAGCTCCAAGCGCGTTTGCTCTGCGCGGCGGCGGGCATTCTCCATCCGCCGTTTGAGTGCATACCAGGAGCGCCACTCCGAGAGCGTAGAGAGCGAGAGCGTGTCGAAGTCGTAGCGCGCGATGATGAACTCCCCAAGCTCTTCCAGCGTGGAGGCGGGGGTCTCCGCATCCGACGGGTTGAGCATGCGCCAAAACAGCTCCTGGTCTTCCTCCGGGAGGTTTTTCAGCTTCGCGTCGGCTCGTGGTTTTTTCATTCACTTGATGTCTTCTTTTGAGATTCCCGCCTCGGTGATGAGGTACTCCTTCTCATCCGTGTCCTCGTTCACGCGGCTGCGGACGTAGCCCTTGCCGTGGTTCCACTCGACCCCATCCCGCAGGTCAGAGAGATCGACCCGACCGGCCACTCGCTCATCGAGCGCGGCTTTGAGCATCTCCTCCGTCTGGCCATAGCCCGGAGCCATCGCCAGCGTCTCACGCACCAGCTTGCGGATTCTTGCTTTGCTGTAACTAGTCATGGCTTTCTTGTTCTTGGGCTTTGTGGTTTGGCCTGTAGCGCATCCACCACCTTGTCGAGCTTGCCGACCACATCGGCCTCGGTCTCCACAGTCGCGATCTTTTCTCGCTGGCGGTTGACTTCGTTCCAAAGCTTTCCACGTCCCTCGTAAGCGCTCTTCGCCACCCTCTCGATGCTCGCGTTCGTGGCCTCATTGCGCTTCTCAAGCTTCTCGTTAAGCGCCGCGTCTCGGTGGCTGATCTCTTGCATCGTCTGCCGAAACAGCCCCTTCATTTCCTCCAGCCCGACCTCCATGCGGGCCTCG
>JBNNED010000012.1:0-5583 GCA_050285825.1 Verrucomicrobiales bacterium
TTCCGATCTGGCGCATCTCAGCCATTTTTTCGCGCCCGCGGTCGATCCAGCCGGCGGGTCGGTAAGCGCGGTGGTCCCCCGGCTTGAGGTCTTCGGGGGCGACGAGGTCGTCATGGAAGAGGCCGCCGTAGTCAACGACGCGGGTGAGGAGGTCGACGCCGTTTTTCTCGGCGGCGGCGAGGACGTGTTGTCCGGGCCAGGGCTCGAGGGGGTTGAGAATGATCATGGCCCAGTCGATGGAGGAGCCGAATTTCTCGAAGGCGTGGATCATGTCGAGGGTGAAGCCGTTGGCGGGTCCCGGGGCGAGGCCGAGGCGGGTGGTGAGGCCTTCGGAGCGGAGGGCTTCGAGCCCTTCCCAGACGCGTTCGTCGGTGTAGCCGCGTTCGTCGGGGTTGTGGAGCATGAGGAGGTCGAAGTGGTCGCTGCGACAGGCTTCGAGGGATTTTTCGCAAGCCATGTGGAGGAAATCAGCGTATTCCTCGGGGCCGCGGAGCTCGGGGTTGGTGAAGCGGGGGTAGCCGGCGCTTCCCTGGCGCTCGCCCTTGAAGAAATCATGGCCGACCATGCCGACGAGGCAGTAGGAATCGCGATCGAAGGCGGAGAGGGCTTCGCCGAGAGCGCGGTCGGCGCGTCCCTGGCCGTAGGCATCGGCGGTCACAAAGGTGCGGATGCCGGCCTCGTAGGCGAGGCGGATGCACGCCTGGTAGCGTTCTTCGTCCAGGGTTTCCCCGAAGTGCATGTAGCGGCCGCCGCTCCACGTTCCATAAGCTGTTCTCGTCAAATCCATATGTCCAAAGTCACTGAGTGAAGCCCCCTTTATAAAGGCATCTTTCGGGTCGTCAACACCCGCGCGGAGGCAAATCAGAATCACTCGCCCATGGAAAATCGCTGAAACACGGGAGGGTCCGGCGACGTATGTGCGGCCATGTCACGCCTCTTTCTCTTGCTCGGCACCGCCCTTCTCACCCTGCACAGCGCGGGGGCGGCGGAAAATCGGCCGAATATCATCCTGCTCTTCGCCGACGACCTCGGGCGCTACGCCTCCGCTTACGCCGATCCCGAGCAGCCCTCGGTGAACGACGTGATCCAAACGCCGGTCTTCGATGAGATCGCGCGCGAGGGGGTGTTGGCGACGAACGCCTTCGTCTCGGTGCCGTCTTGCTCGCCCTGCCGGGCGGCGCTCATCTCCGGGCGGCATTTTTTCCGCAATGGCTCGTGCTCGCAACTGCACTACAAGTGGAATGGCCCCGATGAGAGCGACCCGTGGAACGACATCCAGGGCTACGCGCGGATTCTCGAGAAGTCCGGCTACCACATCGGGCTGACTTACAAGGACCACGTGAAGGGCAAGCGCTTCGGCCCGTATTATCAATCGGCAGGCCGGCAGTTCAACAACTTCTCGCAATTCGTCAGTCGGCAAGACGATGTGGAAAAGGGCAAGGAGAAGCTTTTCAACGAGGTGCGGGAGAATTTCCGTTCCTTCCTCGCGGCGCGGAAAGAGGGGCAGCCGTTTTTGTATCACTTTCACCCGACGAACACGCACCGGAAGTGGATCGAGGGTTCCGGAACGAAGCTCTGGGGCCTCAATCCGGATGATCTCAAGGGCAAGCTCCCGCCCTTCCTGCCCGACGTGCCGGTGATCCGCCAGGACATGGTGGATTATCTCGGCGAGGCCATCGCTTTCGATCGAGCCTGCGGAATCATCATCGAGGAGCTGAAGAAGACGGGCGAGTATGACAACACGCTGATCGTCATTTCGGGAGACCACGGCGTGCCGGGCTTCCCGCGGGCGAAGACGAATTGTTATGATTTCGGCTCGCGCGTGCTCTTCGCGGCCCGCTGGCCGGAGGGAATCAAGGCCGAGCAACGGCTGGAGGCGCCGATCTCGTTGATCGACCTCGCCCCGACTTTTCTCGCCGCCGGTGGCCTGCCCCCGGAAGAGGGCATGAACGGGCAGAACCTCCTCCCGATCTTGAAAGAGGGCAAGCATGAGGAGCTGCGCGGCTGGGCGCTCATCGGGCGCGAGGTCCACGTGCAGACGGCCCGCAAACTCCAACTCCCCTACCCGACGCGCGCCATCCGCACCGCCGAGCACCTTTACATCATCAACTTCAAGACCGAGCGGGACCCCAATGGCGATTCCCACCCGGAGAACGAGGATGATTACAAGGACCTGCGCGAGCGGACCTACGCCAGCTATGCCGACATCGACGCCTCACCGACGAAGGCCTGGCTCGTGACTCACCGGGACGACCCCGCGATTCAGAAAGAGTGGGAGCTCGGCTTCGGGGAGCGCCCGGAAATCGAGTTTTACGACTTGAAAAACGATCCGCACCAAATCCACAATCTGGCGAACGACCCCGCGCACGAGGCCACCCGCTCCGCTTTGCACAACCAGCTCATGGCCGAGCTGGAAGCGAACGAGGACCCGCGCCTGAACGGTGATCAGTTCGACTACCCGCCCTACACCGCCGAGGGTCTCCCCAAAGAATAAACGACTGTGAAAAACACCCCGCGCGTCCGCGCCACCGCCCTCCTCCTCGCCACCCTCTTTTGCCTGACTTCCTGCGCCAGCGAGGCGGAGAGGCGCAAAGCCACCATCCAGCGGGCGAACGAATTTCTCGCCCTCACCTGGACGCCGACGGAGAAGAACATCCGCCACGGAGCCGATCGCTACGGGGTCCATGTCGACACGCCGGATGATGCTTATGAAAACGCACGGGGCCGAGGCTACGGCTGGCGCGTGGGTGAGGCCAACCGGGGGATGCCTTACAAATGGGGCGGCTTCGACACGCCGGAGAGTTTTCTCCTGAAAATCAAGCACGGACACCCCGCGGGCGACCGCTACAGCGCGGCCAAGCGCGAGCAGCTGGAGAAGGCCGTGAGCCGGGAAGCGGCGGGCATCGATTGCTCCGGATTCATCTCGCGCTGCTGGAATCTGTCGCGGCATTACTCGACGCGGGAACTCCCCGGGCTCTGTCGTCCCCTCGAGTCCTTTGCGGAGCTCAAAGCCGGGGATTTGCTGAACAAGCACAACGATCACGCTCTGCTCTTCCACCGTTGGGACGCGCCCGACAAGAGCGCTTTTCTGGCCTTCGAAGCCGGAGCCCCGCCCTTCCAGAAGGCGCAGATGAACCGCTATTTCGTCTCGCGACTGAAGGAAAAGGGCTTTCAACCTTACACCTATCTCGGGCGTTAGGAGGGAGTCTGGGCGCGCACCGAGGAAAGGCGTCCGCGGTCGAACTCGATGACGCGGTGGGCGATCTTCGTCGTACTGAGGCGGTGGGCGATAATGATGGTGGTGCGGCCTTTGACAAGGTCGGTCAGGGCTTCCTGGATGCGCGCCTCGCTTTCGTTATCGAGCGCGCTCGTGGCCTCATCGAGAATGAGGATCGGGGCGTCTTTCAAAAAGGCGCGGGCGAGGGCGATGCGCTGTCGCTGACCACCGGACAAGCTCGTCCCACCTTCAGACACCGAGGCCTCGTAGCCGCGCGGAATCTTCATGATGAAGTCGTGGGCGTGCGCTCGCCGCGCCGCTTCTTCGACTTCCGCCAGCGAGGCCCCGGGTCGGCCCAGCAGGATATTCTCGGCAATCGTCCCGCTGAAAAGGACGGGCGACTGTGCGACGACGGCGATTTGCGAGCGCAGGTCGGCCTTGGCCCACTCGCGGACGTCGAGGCCATCGACCCGCACCGCTCCGGCACTCACGTCGTGAAAGCGTGGGATGAGGCTGGCGGCGGTCGATTTCCCGGCTCCGCTCGCGCCCACCAAGGCCACGCACTCGCCCGCCGCGATGTCGAGATCGATCCCCGAAAGCACTTTTTCCTCCCCGTAAGCGAAATCGACGCCCGAGAACTCGACAGCTCCGCGCAGCTCGGCGGGCCGACGCGCTTGCGCTGGCTCGGGGAGGTCATTGCGCGCATCGAGAATCTCCTCGATGCGGTTCATGGCTCCCTCCCCCTGCCGCATGAAACCCGACATCGCGCCGAGTTTTTTCACCGGCTCATAGGCCATGTAAAGCGCCATGCCGATGGCCATGAAGCCCTCTTTCGTCATCCCGCCGACTTTCCAGGCGAAGTAGAGCGCGACCGAGAAGCCGAGCGCCGCGACGAACTCGATGGCGGGCGAGATCATGACGCGGTATTTCACGATCTTCATGGAAAGCCGGAGAAACTCGCGCGTGCGGGTCGCGAATTTCTTCTTCTCGCGCTCCTCCAGATTGTAAGCCCGCACCTCCATGACCGATTGCAGGTTCTCGGAAACCATCGCGCTGATGTCACCGGCCGACTGCTGGACGATGCGCGCGCGCTTCTTCAGTTTCTTACCGACGAGACGTATGGGCAGGATGCAGAGCGGTACGCTGACAATGGCGATCAAGATGACGAACATGCCTTCGTTTTTCACCCCTTCCGTGACCAGATAGCCGAGGGCGAAAAGCAGGGTCGCCGGCTGTTTGACGAGGTCGCTACTGACCTGGGCGATGACTTGTCGCAGCAAAATGGTATCGCCGTCGAGCCGCGCCAGGAGATCACCGGCCTGGTGTTTTTGGAAAAAAGAGAGCGGGAGGTCCTGGAGGTGGGAGAAGAGATTGATGCGAATTTGCTCCAGCACGCGGAAGCCGCAGAAATTGATCAAATAGGAGTTCAGGAAGCCCCCGAGCGCCCGCAGCAGGAAGATGGCGGGAATCCAGAGGCAGGTCGCGAGAACGAGGGTCGCCTGATCCACGCCGCCGAGCAGTTCCTGCATTTTTTCGTAGAACCACGAGGACTCCGCCGAGTCGCCACTTGGGAAAATCACGGGCAGCACGCCCTTCACCACCAGCGGCAAACCCGCGCCGCTCGCCGCCGCATAAAGCAGGCCCGCGAGAATCCCCCCGAGAAACTGCCACTTCACGGGCTTCAACAAAGCTAAATAGGGCCAATATCTCTTCATCACAGTCCGGGCGGCACCAGCATTCCGCAAGATCGCCCTGCGGTCGAACCCATTTTTTTGCCATTCAAAGCGAATCATCCTTGATTCCTGTGAAATCCGCGCTAAAAACCGCCCTCCCGTGGCCAAAAAACTCAAAATCGCTCTCCCGAAAGGAAGCCTTCAGGAGCCCACTCTCAAGCTCCTTGAGAAGGCAGGGTATAATATTTACCTCTCCTCACGCGGCCTCCGCCCGTCTTCTGACGACGACGGACTCGACATTTACATGATCCGCGCGCAGGAAATCGCGCGCTACATCGACCAAGGCTTCATCGACTGCGGCATCACCGGCCACGACTGGGCTTACGAGAGCGGTGCCGAGCTCGTCGACCTCGCCGAACTTCCCTTTTCCCGCGCTTCCACGCGCCCGACCCGCTGGGTTCTCGTCGTCCCCGAAGACTCACCGATCCAGACCGTGCAGGACCTCGAAGGAAAATCCATCGCCACCGAAGGCGTGGGCATCACCCAGCGCTACCTCGCCGAAAAAGGCGTCAGCGCCAAAGTGGAATTCTCCTGGGGAGCCACCGAAGTGAAAGTCCCCGACCTCGTCGATGCCATCGTCGACGTCACCGAAACCGGTTCCTCGCTCCGCGCGAACAAACTGCGCATCGTCGA
>JBNNED010000013.1:0-9524 GCA_050285825.1 Verrucomicrobiales bacterium
CGGGCCGGAGCGGGTGGGGATGATCACGGGGGATGCCACGGTGAATGCGGAGGCGCCGGTGATCTGTTGCACGGCGGAAATTTTGGCCAATCTGGCGCTGCGGGAGGGCGCGCGGGCGCGGGTTGACGAGGTTATCATGGACGAGTTCCATTATTATTCGGATGCCGAGCGCGGGGTGGCCTGGCAAGTGCCCTTGCTGACTTTGCCGCAGGCGCGCTTTTTATTGATGTCGGCGACTTTGGGCGAAACGGATTTTTTCCAAGAGGAACTCACGGCCCTGACGGGAGCGGAGACCGTTTTGGTGAAGTCGGAGGAGCGACCCGTGCCTCTGGAGTTCGCTTACAGCACGACGGGGCTGGAGGAGAAGGTCGAGGAGCTGGTGACGGCGGGTCGGGCGCCGGTTTATCTCGTCCATTTCACGCAATTGGCCTGTGCGCGCACGGCGCAGGCGCTCTTGAGCCGGAATTTTTGCACGAAAGAGGAAAAGGCGGAAATCGCGGAGGTGTTGGAGGGGGCGGATTTCCGCAGTCCGTATGGAAAGGAGATGAAAAAAGTCCTCCGGCACGGGCTCGGCATCCACCACGCGGGCTTGCTGCCGAAATACCGGGTTTTGGTCGAAAAACTGGCGCAGCGGGGTCTGCTGAAGGTCATTTGTGGTACCGACACGCTCGGGGTGGGGGTCAATGTGCCCATCCGCACGGTGATGCTGACGCAGCTTTATAAATTCGGCGGCCAGGGGACGGGGATTTTGACGGTGCGTGACTTCCGGCAGATCTGTGGTCGGGCCGGGCGACGGGGTTTTGATGATGTCGGCTACGTCGTGGCGCAGGCTCCGCCCCATGTCATTGAAAACCTGAAGGCGGAGGAAAAGGCGGCGGCGAAGGGGAAAAAGGGGAAAGTCGTGAAGAAGAAGCCGCCGGAGAAGGGCTTTGTGAACTGGGATGAGGGGACTTTCGGGCGACTGCAGACGGCTCCGCCGGAGAAATTGTCATCGGCCTTCCGCGTGAGTCACGCCATGTTGCTCAACGTGCTCGGGCGCGAGGAGGAAGATGGCTGCGCGGAGCTCAAGCGCCTGATCGCGGCCTGTCACGAGACGCCCGCGCGGAAGGGAAAGCTGCGGCGGGAGGCCTTCGCGCTTTTTCGCGGCTTGGTCGAGGGCGGCGTCATGGAGATCATTCCGCCGGGGGAGCGCCAAGGGGTGAAAAAAGTGCGGCTGAATATCGAGCTGCAGGAAGATTTTTCGCTCAACCAGGTGCTGGGCTTGTGGCTCATCGAGAGTTTGCCGCTGCTGGATGCGGAAAGTTTGTCCTATCCGCTCGATGTCCTGAGCTTGATCGAGGCCATTCTCGAAAACCCGAATGCCGTGATCCGCAAGCAGGTCGATCAGATCAAGGCCAAGCTCATTGCGCAGTGGAAGGACGAGGGCGTCGAGTACGACGAGCGCATGGAGCGGCTGGAAGAGGTCGAGCACCCGATGCCGGGCAAGGATTTCATCTACCAAACTTACAATGAATTTGTGCTGAAAAACCCGTGGGCGAAAGAGACCGGGGTGCGACCGAAGTCGATCGCGCGGGAGATGTTTGAGGAATGGATTTCCTTCGAGGACTACGTCAAAAAGTATGGCCTGGAGCGCAGTGAGGCCGTGCTGCTGCGGCATCTTTCGGAGGTTTATAAAGTGCTGGTGCAGACCGTGCCGCCGGCCGCGAAAAGCGAGGAGCTGGTGGAGGCCGAGGAGTTTTTCGGCGAAATGCTGCGGACGGTTGACTCAAGCTTGATCGACGAGTGGGAAAAGCTGCAGAACCCAGAGGGGGCGGAGGAGAAAAAAGAAGCTCCCGAGCCCCGGAAGAAAGCGCCCTTCAGTCGTCGCAAAGCCGAATTCCGGCGAGCGGTGCGGGCGGCGGTTTTCGATCTCGTGAAAGACCTCTCACAAGACCGTTGGGAAGCGCTGCTGGAGCGGGTGGAGAGCGAGTTCACGCCTTTGGATCTCCGGCAGCTCATGACGGATCATCGGTCGGAGCACGGGGCGATCCGGCTCGATCCCGAAGCCCGCAGCGCCCATTTTTTCTTCGTCGACGAGGCCGCAGGCGAGCGCCAGTGGCGGGTCGAGCAAGTCCTTGTCGATCAAGAAGAACTCAATGACTGGCGGCTGGTCTGCGAGGTTGATTTGACCCGCTGCGATGAAGAGGAACGCGTCGTGCTCAGCCTGCGGGAGCTGGGGTCGATTGCTTAACGTCGCCGACGGGCCAGGAGGACGGTGGCGAGGAGGCCGAGAGCGGTGCTGGAAGGTTCCGGAACGGCGGCGAAGACGGCTCCGGCGTAGGCGAAGCGTCCGGGCATGGTGCCGAAGTTGTTGCTCTGGTCACCGGGGCCGACGATTTCGTAAGCCCCGCTGGCCCGGTAGCCACCGTTGCCGCTATCAGAGACGGTAAAATAGTCTGTTTGCCCGCTTTGTGCGGTGCGTGCGGTGCCTCCGTCGTTGGTTTCCATTCCTTCGATGATGACGGCATCGGTGGGGATGGTGTAAGAGAGCGAAGAGGGGCCGCTGCTGCCTCCCGCATCCGAGGCCACGTCGAGAGGGCCGCTCTGGGCGACGTTATAGAAACTGGTCGCTCCGATAACGTAGCCGTTCAAGCTTCCGGTGCTACCAAGGTTGACGGTGATATTGGCGGTGCCGACGTCGGGGGCGAGAAGATACCAGATCGAGCTCTTCGATGGTCCGCCGCCGGGATCCGCACTGGTGATGGCTTCGGTCAAGCTCTGCGTGCCAAAGCTGACGGAGTCGACCGAGCGGGTGTATTCGCCTGCGATGGTGACGACGAGGAGGCGGTTCGTGTTATTACCAACGGTGAAGCTGCTGAGGGTTCCGGGATTGGTGCCACTGTTCTGGCTCGCGAAGTCATCGTTATCCAGGCTCACCGTGGCGGCCTGAAGGCTGAGGGGAGCCAGGCAGAGCAGGGCGGTTTTTGGTATGCGGGAAGGGGTCGGTAGAATCATAGTTGTCAGACTAATTGCTGAGGGCCCGCTGGCAAGTTGAAAAGTGTTTTTGTTTCCGGAGTTGCCCTTCAGAAAAGCTGGGGGATCACGATGTCGTCGGGGACCGGTTCCCGGCGGTAGTCATCGTGGTGGATGCGCTCGGGGAGTTCGACGATTTCCCGCTCGATGTGCTCGTAGGGAACTTGGGAGAGGAGATGGGAAATGCAGTTGAGCCGGGCTTTTTTCTTGTTGTCGCCGGGGACGACCCACCAGGGGGCTTCGGGGATGTTGGTGTGTTTGAGCATGATCTCCTTGGCCTTGGTGTAGTCTTCCCAGCGTTTGCGGGATTCGAGGTCCATGGGGGAGAGCTTCCACTGCTTGAGGGGATCGTGGTTTCGGCATTCGAAGCGGAATTCCTGCTCTTCGTCGCTGATGGAGAACCAGTATTTGACGAGTTGGACGCCGGAGCGGATGAGCATTTTCTCGAACTCGGGCGTGGAGCGGAAAAATTCCTGATATTCTTCTTCGCTGCAGAAGCCCATGACGCGCTCGACGCCGGCGCGGTTATACCAGGAGCGGTCGAAAAGGACGATCTCGCCCGCTGCGGGGAGGTGCTGGGCGTAGCGTTGGAAATACCACTGCGTTTTCTCCCGGCTGTTCGGCGCGGGGAGGGCGGCGACGCGGCAGATGCGGGGGTTCAGGCGCTGGGTGATGCGCTTGATGACGCCTCCCTTGCCTGCGGAATCACGCCCTTCGAAGAGGACGACGAGCTTGTGGCCGGTCTCGACGACCCAGTCCTGGAGTTTGACGAGCTCGACCTGGAGGCGGTAGAGCTCGGTAAAGTAGGTGCGGCGAAAATCGGCGATTTCTTCGGGACTTTCCAGGCCGTGACGGTTTTCCTCGCGATATTCGCCGAACTCCATTTCCAATTCTTCGTCGAATTGGTCGATGTAATCCTCGCGAATGCGGTCAAAATTCTCCTGAAAGTCCTCGTCGTTCATGCGCGCGCAGGATAGCAGACTCGGGGGGATTTCAAGGGTGACCTTTTCGTCACCTGCGAAAAAAGAGTGAAAGTTTTTGGAATTCAAGACTTGTCAAGATTTGGAATGGCGGGCTAGCCTCCTCTTTAATTAACCCCCAGACGGATATGTCATCTCCCACTTCCTTGTTCCGGGCCGCATTCGTGGCCGATGCTCTCAATCTCGGCCCGCATTGGGTCTACAACCAAGCGAAACTCACGCGGTCTTTTCCCGATGGCGTGTTTGACTTGACTGATCCGCTGACGAATTACCACCCCGGTAAGGCGGCGGGTGATTTTACCCATTACGGAGACCAGCTTCTGGCCCAACTGCAGGCCTACGCGGTCTATGGGCGCTGGGATCAAGGAATTTACGAGCAGATTTGGCGCGCCCTCTGGACAGACGAGCGGAGTTATCAGGACGGGGCGACCAAGGAGACTCTGGCCCGTTTGGCTGATCCCTCGGCTCCTCCTTCGATGTCGAACGACACGGCCGGTCCGGCCCGCGCAATCTTGCTGCTGCCGATGCTGGAAGGTGTTGAGCATGAATCACTGATCGAGGCTGTGAGGGAATTCACGGCCTTCACGCATGGGGATGCGGAAACGGTCGATACGGCGGAGCTTTTCGCCCGGATCTATTTGGAAATCGGAGCGGGAAAACCCATACCCGAAGCCGTCGCAAGCGCCTGCCAGGTCTCCTACGGAACTCTGGAAGCCTCCGTTTATCTGGAGAAAGCCCGCAGTCGCCTGGATGACGCCGATCCTATGCAGGTGGCTGCCGATTTCGGGCTGACCTGTCATAATCCCGAGGCTTTGCCGCTGATTCTCTATTTTCTCCTCCGCTTTCCTGATGACTGGGCCGAGGCCCTCTCGCAGAATGCCTTGGCGGGAGGTGATAACGCGGCGCGAGCCATCCCGCTCTCGATTTTTCTCACCCAGAGCCACGGGTGGGGGGAGGCCCAGGAACGGCTTTACGCCGGACTCACTGCGCGCGTTCGTCTCGATCTCCTTCTCGCGGAAGGAGCTCCCTCCGGCGGGCGGAGCGAGGCCGTCACCTTCCCCAACGAGCAGGGCGAGCAGCTCCATGCCGTCCTCGAACTCCCTCCCGGGACGCCCAAGGCCTATACCATTTTTGCCCATTGTTTCACTTGCGGGCAGTCCTTCCGGGCGGCGCGGGAGCTGAGTGCCGCCCTGGCCCGGTATGGCATCGCCACGCTGCGATTCGATTTCACCGGGCTGGGTCGCTCCGAGGGAGATTTTGCAGAAACGTCCTTCCTGACCAATGTGCGCGATCTCACCAGTGCCGGACGCTTTTTAGCCAGCGAGTATCAAGCGGCCACCCTCCTCATCGGGCATTCGCTGGGAGGCACAGCGGTTCTCGCCGCCGCGCACGAGCTGCCGGAAGTCAAGGCCGTGGCCACGGTGGGCGCTCCCGCCGAGCCCAGCCACGTGGAGCATCTCTTCGCCGCGCACATCCCGGAAATCCGGGAAAAGGGAAAGGCCGAGGTGGAACTCGCGGGACGCAAATTCGAGATTGGGCTCGGTTTTCTTGAGGCCGTCGCCGAGTTCTGTCAGGAGTGCAAAATTGCCGAGCTGAAACGTGATTTGCTGATCCTGCATTCGCCCACGGATCAAGTGGTGGGCATTGAGAACGCCGGCTACATCTATTCTGCCGCCAAACACCCGAAGAGCTTCATCTCGCTCACCGAGGCCGATCACCTCCTGCTGCAGGACGGGGCGGCTCGTCAAGTGGCCCGCCTCATCGCGGCTTGGGCCGTCCGTTCGCTCTGAAGAACTTCTCCCCCCCCGCCCCCCACCCGATGAAAAAGCTGGTTCTTTTCTTCGAAATCGCCAACGAGCCCTCTCTCTTAAGGCGCGCCTGCCTTGTGTCGCTCATCGTGGGCACGCTTTTGAACCTCATCAACCAAGGGCAGCACATTCTCTGCGGAAATCTCGCCCTCCTGAGTTGGCCGAAACTGGTCCTGACCTACGCCGTGCCCTTCTGCGTCTCCCTCTACTCCGCCACCTCGGCGAAGA
Organism: Verrucomicrobiales bacterium; assembly: GCA_050285825.1. Taxonomy (GTDB): domain Bacteria; phylum Verrucomicrobiota; class Verrucomicrobiia; order Verrucomicrobiales; family Akkermansiaceae; genus SW10. The sequence continues at coordinate 6,029 of JBNNED010000013.1, forward strand.
TGCGCTTTGACCCCGGCACGCGGGCCTACGCCGAACTGCGCTTGCGCTGCCAGCACTGCCAGCAATCGGAACTCAGCCTACGCAAGGGCGAGCTCATCCCACCCTGCCCGATCTGCCTCGAAAAAACGGACTGGCAGGGCCTTTCCTTCCCTCAAAAAATTCTCTCCTCCCAGAAACCATAAACCAAAACAAAACCATGACCCCCAAGAAAATAAACGAAAACGGATACACCCTCGCCGTCATCGCCCTGGCCCTCCCCCTCCTTTGGATCGGAGCCTTCAAGTACACCCCCACCGAGGCCGCCGTCATCCAGCCCCTCATCGCCAATCATCCCGGGATGTCCTGGATGTATGCCATCATGAGCGAGCAAATGACCTCCAACCTCATCGGGACAGTGGAGATCATCATTGCCATCGGCCTCATCGCTTCATTCTGGAAGCCCAAAATCGGCGTCTACGCTGCCATCGCCAGCACCTTCGTCTTCCTCGGCACCCTGAGCTTCCTCTTTACCACCCCGGGCGTGTGGAAAATGGTCGATGGCTTTCCCACGACCGAGTTCTTCATCCTGAAAGACCTCGCCTTCCTCGCCATTTCCCTGATGGTCTGGGGAAAATGCGCGCAAGCCGCCAAGTGACCTACGCGCTTGCCCGAACGCTTAACGGCGTCGGCGGGTGAGGCCCAGGAGCGCGGCCAAGGCTGTGAACAGCGAGACGGATGCTTCCGGGATCGGCGTGACTTCGATCCGGGGCATCCCGAAGTCGTGTAGCTCCACCGAGTTATACACCTTCCACTTACCAGCGAGCAGGAAACCGTCGATATTCTGCTTCTGCGTCACCGTGGCATTTGGAGCCAGCACGGACCCAGTGATCGAGCGATTATTGATGTTCACGTTTTCGGCATCGATGAAGTTCCAAATGATCTTACTCGGATCATAATTCACGCTCCACCCCCAGGAATCCAGATCACCGGTGACGTTCATAACGACCACCCCTTCTCCGCCTTGGAAATCAAGCGTCTTGTAGCCCGAGAGCTGGGAGCTGTTGAGGCTGAAGATGTTCAAGCCATCTGAGATTTCCGTGCGGATGTTGTTGTGCGCGCTGGTGTCCAGAGATTGGCCCGCGAAGGTTGCGAGGTATTCCGCCGTGTGGATGTAGCTCGCCCAATTCGGGGTCGGGATGTCACCGGTCTGACCTTGATACTTGCCCTCTTTCCCCCGGATGTCGGCGTAGCCGTTATTGACGCGGAAGAAGTTGCTCATCTTGTTGTCCCCGCCGAGGTAAAAAGCCATGTCATTGACGCCCTTATAGACCTCGTAATTGCTCCCCGAGACGTCTCCCTGAATCCAGACGCTACTCTCCGCATGTCCGCCATACAAGTAGGCGTCTCCCAGGATCACGGCGTTTTGTCCGTAAAGCTCGGAGCCGAGAAGCGTCAGACCACACATAGTGGCTACAGCATAACTTTTTGAACGTTTAAGGCTTCTGAGTCGGTTGCTTGTTTGCATGGAGCGCCGCTAAGGCCTCCTGAACACTTATGCAAGTGCGAATCATGAAAACAAATGGCACGAGTGCGCTAAAATGGCTCATTTCGAGAACTATTGAACAGTTGATTTCCTCATAAGTCATTGATAACTAGATCATTAAAGCTTCATCGGTGCGAATCGTGGTCGTAAAGAAAATGGGAGAAATTTTGAGCCGTGAAGCAGCTGGTGTTTAGGAGTCCTTAATAATTAGCGGCTTGCGTGACATTTTTGACGTCTTCCTGAGGAGGGGGGAGCAATTCCCGCTGCACCGCATCCGGTTTGACCTCGGGGTCTTCTGGCGACAGAATCAGGCGTGATCACATTCGATAACACCTACCGTCGCCTGCCCGCTCGATTTTACGCGGCGATGGATGCGCAAGCTGTGGCCGAGCCGGAACTCATCGCTCTCAACGAGGAGTTGCTGGCCGAACTCGGCGGGAAAGCGGCTGATTTTCGCTCGCCCGAGGGTCTGGCCGTCCTCGCTGGCAATGCCGTGGCCGAGGGCAGCGAACCGCTCGCGCAAGCCTACGCCGGCCACCAGTTCGGGGGCTTTTCCCCGCAGCTGGGCGATGGGCGGGCCCTGCTTCTCGGGGAGGTGGTCGACCAAAGCGGGCAACGCCGCGACATCCAGCTCAAGGGCTCCGGCCCCACGCCCTTTTCGCGTCGGGGCGACGGCCGTTCCGCCCTCGGGCCGGTCCTCCGCGAATACCTCGTCTCCGAAGCGATGCACCGCCTTGGCGTGCCCACCACGCGCGCCCTCGCCGCCGTGGCCACCGGCGAAAACGTCTGGCGGCAGGAAGAAGAACCGGGTGGGATTTTCACCCGCGTGGCCGCCTCCCACCTCCGCGTCGGCACCTTCCAGTACTTTGCGGCGCGGGGCGATGAAGAAGCCCTGCAAGTCCTCACCGACTACGCCACCGCGCGTCATTTTCCCGAGGTCGCGGAGGCGGAACTGCCTGTGCTGGCCTTTTTCGAACAAGTCGTCGCCCGCCAGGCCGATCTCATCGCCCACTGGATGAGCCTGGGCTTCATCCACGGCGTCATGAACACCGATAACTGCAGCATTTCCGGGGAAACCATCGACTACGGCCCCTGCGCCTTCATGGACGATTACCATCCCGCGAAAGTCTTCAGCTCCATCGACCAAAACGGCCGCTACGCCTACCGTAGCCAGCCGCAAATGGCGCACTGGAACCTCACGCGCCTCGTCGAGGCCCTCCTCCCGCTCATCGATCCCGACCAGGAAAAAGCGGTCGCCCTGGCCGAAAAAGCCCTCGAAACCTTCGCCCCGCGCTACGGCGCAGGCTTACGCCGCCGCTTTTGCCAAAAAATCGGCCTCCCCGCAGCCACCGAAAACGGCTGGCAGCTCGCGCAGGACCTCCTGGAACTCATGGCGCGGGACGCCGCCGACTTCACCCGCGTTTTTCGTCAGCTCAGCGCGGCGGTGGACGATCCGGAAGCGGAAAAACTGCGCGCCGAGTTCAAAGACCAAGGAGCCCTCGGCGATTGGCTCGCCCGCTGGCGGGAGGAAATCGGGGCGGAGCGCGAAGCTGCGGGCCATCGCCTGTGTGACGTCAACCCGATTTACATTCCCAGGAATCACCGCATCGAGGAAGTCATCCAGGCGGCCTACGCCGGCGATTTCACCCCCTTCCATCGCCTCCACGAAGTCCTCGACCAGCCCTTCACCGAGCGGACAGAATTCGGGGCTTACGAAAAGGCTCCCCGCCCTGAAGAAATCGTCCACGCCACCTTCTGCGGGACGTGAAAAGACAAAAGAAAAGGCGTTCTTTGATCTCACCAAGAGCTTTCCGGCATTTGGATGAGCATTTTTATACCAATGAGTGAAACGATCTGGTATAATGGCTGAGTCGGTTTTCGAGGAAAATCAAGGCGTAAGGCGCGCGTGGTGTGGGCACCACAAGCAACGAACAACGCCGATTTTACCGAAAAACGGCCAGCTTCTTCAGGCAA
>JBNNED010000014.1:0-6188 GCA_050285825.1 Verrucomicrobiales bacterium
CTCATCATCGGGCTCAGCGCCTTTCTGCTGAACGTTTACACGCGCCTCGAGTGGCGGGAGTTCTTTGATCGCACTTTGATCGGCCAGCTGCCTTTTTTCCTGCTGGGATTTCTCCTCTGTGATCTATATCTGTCCGGATGGCTCGCGAAAAAAGGGCGTCCGCGGCTCTGGGATGTCTGCGGTCTCGTGGCTTGGTTCGCCATTCCCTGGTGTGTTTTTAGCCCGAAAACCGGGACACACCCTCCGCTCTGGGCGGGCTTGCTCGTCCTGCCACTGCTTCTGTTTTTCGCCTACGCCGCAGTTTTCCGGGGGCACTACTTACGGCGATTCTTCGCGCTGCGCTGGCCCGTCTTGCTCGGGGGCATGTGCTACACCATTTACCTTTTTCACAATCAGGTTCTGCAACTGCTTGTGCGGCTTGTTCCCATCGGAAGTTTACCGGAAAATTTCTGGCTGCGTCTGCCGGTGCTGGTCCTGTTCTGCGTCGTGGTTTTCGCGTTTTGCGCCCTGCTTTTTCTCCTTCTCGAGCGTCCCTTTATGGACCGCCACTGGCCTCGGAAGTGGGGGAGGACCATTCGCCACACCTTTCGTTCGTCCGCTGATTCGTCCGTAGGCGGCGAACGCTCGGAGCCCTAAAAAAACCACGCTCAACGGGTGAGCGTGGTTGGGAAAGAGGGGGAGCCAAGCCAGAGCCGGGCGCGCTGTGTGAGCGCGTTCGTGATTTACAGGCAGCAGCAGGAGGCGAGGGCGAACGTGAGGGCGATGAGGCTGATTTGAATGAGTTTCTGGATCATGGTATTCAGTAATTGATGGCTGTGATAGGTGTTTTTGGGATTCAAAGTCCTGCCGACAGGAAATTTTTCAGGCCGTCAGATCTTTGACCTCACTGTCGGCATTTTTCTGCACCGAGGCAATGCCATTTTTCAGTCCGGAGGCCGATTTATACATCTGGGACTGACCGATGACTTGGCCGTTGCTCGCTTTGAGGACGAAATACTGGCGGCCATCGGCGGCTTCTTTGACTTCAAAGTTGTCGGCAGAGGCCGCGTTTTTAGCGACGGAGGCGATGCCGTTTTCGGCGCTTTTCTTTCCCTTGTAACCTTGGCCGGTCAGGATGATTTCCCCATTCTTGGCTTTCAGGCGGAAATGGAATTTTTCGGTTTTTTCACTTTGATAGAGTTCAAACATGGTATCGGTCTGGTTGGATGAGAAAGAGGCAAAAGACCCTCTTCCTTATGATCAGAGATAGCGATGAGCGATCTTTTGTCACGGTCAAATGAGCTGAACTTAAAAAAAGCGAAAGAAATGTGCCCGGAGCTTGACAGGGCAGAGCCTTGCGCACAGACTGCGCGTCCCGACGGAGCCGGCATGGCGGAATTGGTAGACGCGCGCGATTCAAAATCGCGTTTCCTCGGAAGTGTGGGTTCGATTCCCACTGCCGGTATTTTTCCCCGTCTTTTCGCCTGATTTCGCCTGTCCCTACCAGACAGGCTTTTTTCTTGGGATCTCTCGTTGAGGCCTGTGTGAGCTGTTTTTATGAGGTTGGATCGTCTGTTGGCAAAATGGAGTGGGCAGGGAAAACGACCCGCCCGCCGCTGGCTGGAAGAAGGTCGGGTAGAGGTCGATGGCCTCATCGAGCGCGACCCCCTGCGGCGCATCGGGCCGTTTACCAAAGTCTGGTGTGCGGGGCGGGAAGTGCAGGCGCGGGTGCCCCGCTACGTCATGCTCCACAAGCCAGCGGGAGTCGTGAGCGCGACCCTTGATCCGGAACATCCCACCGTCATCGACCTGATCGACAGGCCCTGGGCGGGGGAGCTCCATCTGGCGGGGCGATTGGATCGCTTCACGACCGGTCTGTTGATTCTGACCAATGACAGCCGCTTTTCCGAGGCTCTGACCCGACCGGAAAAGAAGGTGGGGAAACGGTATTTGGTCGGAGTTGATGCCGGGATCGGGACGGAAGTGATCGCCGGTTTTGCCAAAGGCCTTTGGTTCGCCAAAGAAAAGGTCCACAGCGCTCCCGCGCAGCTGTGCGATCTTTCAGCGGAGCGTCGGACCTGCCGCCTGACGATCTACGAGGGCAAGCACCATCAGGTGAAACGGATGTTCGCGCGCTACGGCCTGAAGGTCATTAGCTTACACCGCGAAGCGATGGGGGGACTGGAACTCGACGCCAACCTCGCGCCGGGCGCGTGGCGGGAATTTTCGCCCCCGGAGGGAGCGGGGCGGCTCAGTTCTCGTTGAGTTTTTCGACGACCTGGGATTCGATTTTTTCGTAAAGTTCGGGGTCGCCTTTGAGGGCTTCCTTGGCGGCGTCCCGGCCCTGGGCCAGTTGGTTGCCGTCGTGGCTGAACCAGGAACCGCGTTTCTGGATGATGTCGAACTCCAGAGCGAGGTCGAGAAGGGAGCCGACCGAGGAGATGCCTTCGTTGAACATGATGTCGAATTCTGCCTCGGTGAAGGGCGGGGCGACTTTGTTTTTGACGATTTTCACCTTCGTGCGGTTGCCCTGCATGGTGCCGTCGGTGGCCTTGATTTGGCCGATACGGCGGATGTCCACGCGGACGGAAGAGAAGAACTTCAGGGCGCGGCCGCCGGGAGTCGTTTCGGGGCTGCCGAACATGACGCCGATTTTTTCCCGGATTTGGTTGGTGAAAATGCAGCAGGTGCGGGCTTTGGAGATCATGCCGGTGAGTTTCCGCATGGCGGCGGACATGAGGCGGGCCTGAGCCCCGACGGTGGAGTCGCCGATTTCGCCGGCTAGCTCCTGTTTCGTGACGAGGGCCGCGACGGAGTCGAGGACGACAACGTCTAGGGCGTTCGAGCGGACGAGAGATTCGCAGATTTGCAGGGCTTCCTCACCGGAGGAGGGCTGGGAGACGAGGAGATCGTCGAGATTGACCCCGAGTTTGCGGGCGTACTGGGGATCAAGGGCGTGCTCGACATCGATGAAAGCGGCGAGGCCACCGGCTTTTTGTGCCTGGGCGATGACGGTGAGGGTGAGGGTGGTTTTACCGGATGATTCCGGGCCGAAAACTTCGACAATCCGTCCGCGCGGAAAGCCGCCGACGCCGAGGGCGCGGTCGATGAGGAGGTTCCCGGTCGGGATGGCGTCCACGTCCATGCGCTTGTCGTCGCCGAGGCGCATGATGGCCGCTTCGCCGAAGTCCTTCTGGATCTGGCTGATGGCGAGATCGAGGTTCTTTTTGCGGGCGGCGGAAAGCTTGTCGTCGGGAGAATTGGCGTTGTCGGGCATGTCTTTGTTTTTAGCAGTTGTGGCGCTCATGGCAATGGTTCGTTCGCTGATGAACGTTTTTTAACCGGGGTCTGAGGCGGGGTCAATAAAATACTGTTCTAAAGTGCTAGTGTCCCGTGCGATAAATTCATTAAAATAATTTTACAATCAAGAAATCGGGTACACGGTGACGGATGGGTCGCGTTGCTACTGCCATCGAGTTGTCGGAATTTGAAAAAAAGAAATTGGAATTGATTGCGGCGCGCCCGAAGTCGCTGCAGCGAGACGCCATCCGTGCCCGGATTGTTCTGGCGTGTGCTGAGGGCAAGCAGAACAAGGATGTGGCCGAGGAGATGGGCGTTTCCAACCAGACGGTGGGAAAGTGGCGGGAGCGTTTTGCCAGTGATCGCCTCGCGGGTCTGGTCGATGCACCGCGAAGCGGTACGCCCCGGACGATCAGCGACGAGAAAGTCGAGGAAGTTCTGACCAGAACTCTGAAAGGTCCGCCGGAAAACCGGACCCACTGGAGCCGCCGTCAAATGGCCAGACTCACCGGGATCGGTCAGGACAGCGTGGGACGGATCTGGCGCACATTCGGCGTCAAGCCTCACGTGGTCAATGGGTTCAAGCTTTCCAAAGATCCCATGTTCACGGAAAAAGTCAGGGATATCGTCGGCTTGTATCTCAACCCGCCAGCGAGAGCCATCGTGCTTTCCGTCGACGAAAAAAGCCAGTGCCAGGCTTTGGAGCGCGCCCAACCGGTTTTACCGATGGACCTCGGACGCCCCGAGTGTCAAACCCACGACTATATCCGGCACGGTACGACTTCCCTGTTTGCCGCGCTGGAGGTGGCCACTGGCAAGGTCATCGGGCAGTGCCACAAGAAGCACCGCCACCAGGAGTTCATCAAGTTCCTTGAGCATCTGGATAATCAATACACATATAACGAGGGCGAGACCCTGCATCTGATCGTGGACAACTATGCGACCCACAACACGCCCCAAGTGCTCAAGTGGTTGTCGCGCCATCCTCGCTTTGAAATCCACTTCACACCGACTGGGGCGTCTTGGCTCAATCAGATTGAACGTTTCTTCGGTTTAATCACTTCGCAGCGGATCCGGCGCGGCAGCTTCAAGTCGGTGGCAGAACTCGAACGGGCCATCTCCGATTACATCGAGCAACACAACGGCGACCCGAAGCCATTCGCTTGGACTAAAACCGCCGAGCAGATTTTCGACAAAATCACAAGCTCGTTTAATTAAGCGAACTTACCGCGCAGAACACTAGTTTCGCTCATTGGTATAAGCCCCCGTTTTTCCATCATATTTGCAGACCGTGGCGTTTATGAAGCGTCACGGTTTTTTTTATGAGGGGTACTGAGTGAATTTCCTCCTTGCTCTCCATGACCATACATCGTATGTCAGTTTTATGATGATCAAAACTGCTGCCTACCCGACGAGAGTTTTTTCCACTTTGAGCTATGTTCTTGTGTTTCAATCACTCATGTCTAGCGCTGGGGCGGCTGTTTTGGCTTACGATGGCTTTGATGTGACGAAGTACCGCGCGGATGGCGGTTATGCGGATCCGAGCGCCGGACCGAGCAACGCTCTGATCTGGGATGCGGATACGACGCCGGGGGGCTCTGTGGGGCAGAATCCCGCGATGCATGGCTTTGTCAATAATCAGTGGACTCCGGATGGCACCAATATGGGAGCGCATGTCTACGGTCGGCTGGAAAATACACAAGCGAGTTACACGGGACTTTCGACGAGTTTCGGGCAACTCAACATGTTCCGGTCGAGTGGATCGGGCGGAAATAAAAGCTATTATCGTGAATTGAGCGTCGGGCCGAGCACGCAGTATCCCAGCACGATCTATATCGCGGCACTCGTGCAGCGCACGTCGGAAACGACCTTGAGCTTGAGTTTTACTTCGACAAATGGGAGCGATGTTCGCCCCTTCAATCTCCAGATTCTTGGTTCGGATGGCACGTATAGCGATGGCACGCTGCGGATGGCGGGAGTTCAAAGCACCGGTGGGTCGGCAGAAGCTTTCGGTGATGGCTTGATCACTCCTGACACCATGCATCTGCTCGTTTTCAAGATCGAAAACAGTGTTTTGAATAGCGGAAGCACTTCGAATGGTGACCAGATTTCTCTCTATTTGAATCCGGATTTGAGTAGCGAGGCTGCTAATTCCGCCGCGTTGACCATGGGTAATGCGGAGACGAATTTTTTCGTGGCAGGCAACTCCAGCTGGACACTCGGGGGTCTGCAAATTGAATCCAATCTCGCGCTCAATGGCCAATCCGTCATTTTCGACGAATTCCGTATCGCCACAACCTGGGAGGACATGGTGAATGCCGCCAATCTCGTTCCCGAACCATCGACCACTGCCCTGAGTTTTCTGCTAGGCCTGCCGCTGGTGCTGCGTCGCCGGCGCTGAAAAGCACGAGTAACTTACAGCTTGAAGCAAGGAGGCGATCGCCTATAATGGCTTTATGCCTCTTCACCTCACTTCTGCTTGGTCCCTTCGCTCGATTTCTTCTATTGCCGGGGTCTTGTCGCTTTTGTTGAGCTTCGAGGCCGGAGCCAGCGTGTTGGCTTATGAGGGATTCGACACGACGAGGTATGACGCCACAGGAGGCTATGCCGACCCGACGGCTGGTTCGAGCAATGCTCTTGTTTGGGACGCGGACACGACGAATGGGGGGGCCGTGGGTCAGGGGCCGAACAGTTACGGCTTCCAAAACGCCACGGCTTGGGACACTTGGATCAATGACAACAATAACATCGCCGCCAACGTCTATCCCAAGGTGCAGAACAGCCAGTTGAGCTACAGTGGACTGACGACGACGACGGGACAGGTCGAGTTTTCGCGGACGGGGGGGACATCGACCACCGAGAAGCTCTTTTACCGCCCGCTCAACGTCCGGACGGATCGGATTGAGAAT
>JBNNED010000015.1:0-5983 GCA_050285825.1 Verrucomicrobiales bacterium
GATCTTCATGCGCCAATGTAAAACCGACAACGAGCGCGACCAGCGCCGCGAAGCCCTCGGCCAAGCGATGAGCGACATCACCACCGCCACCAAAAAAGGCCAGTCGCTCGCCGACTTCCTCGACCGCACCACCCTCGACGCCGAAAAAGAAGACACCGACCTTGAAAAAAAATCCGGCGTCACCCTCATCACTCTCCACGCCTCCAAAGGTCTCGAATTCCCCGTCGTCTTCCTCGTCGGACTCGAACAAGGCATCCTCCCCCACAAACGCAGCCTCGAAGAAGGCACCACCGACGAAGAACGCCGCCTCCTCTACGTCGGCATCACCCGCGCCCAGAAAAAACTCCACCTTACCCGCTGCGCCTACCGCACGAAATGGGGCGAAGCCACCTGGTGCGAGCCCTCCACTTTCCTCAAAGAACTCGATCCCGAATGGCTCTCCGAAGAAGACTACGAGGAGCTCATGAACCAGCCCGTCTCCCAGGAAGAAATCTCCAGCGCCCTCAGCGCCTTCCTCGACGAAGATTGAACGGCAAGGAACGCAAGTGAAATGCCCTACGGGTGCTCCAGCTGAACCGCTCGGAACGCCAAGCTCCAGCTTGGCAATTTCACCTTCCCCTCAAAGCCCCGATAAGACGTGCTGTCCCAGAATCAGGAAAACGGCCCAAAAATCCGCCGCGAAAAAGCCCGAATGGGCACGATGGCCTAGAATCAGGAAAGCGACCTAAAAAACTGCCGCGAAAAAGCCCCGAAGGCGCACACTATCCTAGAATCAGGAAAACGCCAAATAGCTGCCGCAAAAAAGCCCCGAAGGCGCACTGTCCTAGAATCAGGAAAACGGCCCAAATAGCCGCCGCGAAGTAGCCCCGAAGGCGTACACTATCCTAGAATCAGGGAAACGGCTCAAAAAGCTGCCGCGAAGAAGCCCCGAAGGCGCACTGTCTTAGAATCAGGAAAACGACTCAAAAATCTGCCACGAAAAAGCCCCGAAGGGGCGCGCTGTGCCAGCCCGGGGCAAGGCCCCGGGAATCAGCATCGACAAGTCAAACGAGCCCTGAAAGGGCGCCCCCGTGCCACCCTAAACCCGTCCCCGGATCCCCTCGCGCATCGCAGCCAGCGGGGCCTCGCAGCCCAGCCAGTATTCCAAGGAAAGCGCCCCTTGGTGGAGGAGAAGCGAGAGCCCGTTGGCGACGCGCGCGCCCCGCGCTTCCGCTTGCTTCAGCAACTCCGTGCGCGGCGGATTGTAAATCGTGTCGTAAACGAGATGATGCGGCTCCAGCCACTTCGGCGAAATCGGCGAGCCATCTCCGCGCTTCAGTCCGAGCGACGAGGTGTTGATAATCAACTCACAACGCCCGGCCGCTTCTTCCAGACGCGGATCATCGAGACCGTAAATCTCCACCTTTTCCCCCGGGCCTTCCAGCCGGTCCTGATCAAAAAGCGGTCGCACACTCGCCCGAATCGCTTCCAGTTTCTCCACCGTCCGATTGGCCAAAACCAGCTGCTCGCAATCGTCCAGCGCACACTGCGTGGCAATCGCACGCCCCGCCCCCCCGCCCGCGCCCACAATGAGCACGCGCAGATCGCCCAAATCGACCCCGAACTCCTCCCGCACCGCCCGTGCGAAGCCCGGCCCGTCGGTGTTAAAGCCCAGTTTGCGCTCGCCCTCGAAAACGATCGTATTCACGGCCCCCATGGCCCGCGCGCCCTCGGAAACCTCATCGCAAACCTCCAGCGCCTCCAGCTTGTGCGGCACGGTGACGTTGATGCCCTCGATCCCCGCTTCGCGCATTTTTTGGAAAGCCTCGGCGACCCGCCCCTCCGGCACCTCGACGCGCACGTAACGGCAATCTTTTCCCAAAGCGTCCAAAGCCGGCTGGTGGAGCTGCGGCGAAAGCGAATGTGCGACCGGATTGCCGATCACCGCGAACTTCGCCGGCTTCTCCTCGCCGTCATTGAGCTGATCCAGCGTCTCGAGGGTGAAAAATTTCATGCCAGCAAATCTACCATCCGGCGCACGCGGCGCACGCATTCGTTTTGGCCCAAAATCCGCAAAATATCGCCCAAATCGGGACCGCCGGCCTTGCCGCTGAGGGCCACCCGCGTCGGGAACATGAGCTGACCGGGCTTCACGCCCTGCGCTTTCGCCGTTTCTCCGATCGTGGCCTGGGCCTCATTCCAATCGCTCAGCGATTCGAAGGCACGGGCGAGCTCGGCGAGGAGTTCCGCCGCCTGCGCGTTCTTCCGCACCTTCTCCAAAGCCTCGTCCGCGACCGCATAATCGGCCTCCAGATAAAAAGCGACGGCCTCGGGAATCTCGGTGAGCAAGCTCACTTTTTCGCGAATCGAAAGCAGCATCTCGTCGCTTGCCTGCGGCGCTTTCGTCCGTGCGACCGCCAGAAAATCCGCTTCCGACAAGGCGAGGAGGTGTTGCTGGCTCACCCAAAGACATTTCTTGGCATCGAAACGGGCCGGGGCGCGGTTGACGTTTTCCAGAGTGAACTTTTCGATGAGTTCGGCGGGTGAAAAAATCTCGCTGTCGTCTTTTGGCGACCAGCCGAGCAGCGCAAGGAAGTTGACCACGGCGGCGGGTAAAAAACCCTTTTCCGGATATTCGCCCAGCGCCGCGCCCTCGTCGCGTTTCGACATTTTCGAGCCGTTCTCGTTAAGAATGAGCGGGATGTGCGCGTATTCCGGAGCTTTCTCGCCAAAGGCTTCGATGAGCTGCAGGTGCTTCGGCGTGTTCATCAGATGGTCCTCACCGCGAATGACATGCGTGATGCCCATGGTGAGGTCATCGACGACGTTCACGAAGTGAAAAACGAAGGAGCCGTCGGAACGGCGCACGACCATATCCGGCGTGTTTTCCTCGTTCCGATAATCGACCGTGACCTCGCCACACACGAGATCGGTCATGGTGACGGGCTTGCGCTCGAAGCGAAACCGCCACGCGCCTTCGTCCTCGTAAACGCGTCCCGCCGCCACCAGCTTCTCGAACCACTCCGCGTAGATTTCCGTCCGTTGCGATTGATAATACGGCCCGCAAGCCCCCTCGCGACCCTCCGGCCCTTCCCAATCGAGTCCCAGCCAGCTCAAGCCGTCGAAAATGGCCTGCCGCGCCTCCTCGGTATTGCGCGCCGCGTCCGTGTCCTCGACGCGCAAGACGAACTCGCCTCCCAACTTCTTGGCAAAGAGCCAGTTAAACAAAGCGGTGCGAGCCCCACCAACATGAAGATAACCGGTGGGCGACGGAGCAAAACGAGTACGGACAGTCATAAAAAACAGAAAATAAAATCTCTGCCAGAGACTTACGCCCTCCCCCCCCGGCAAGCAAGCGCACAATGGCCTGATAAGTCTCGCCTGCTGAGAGATCTGCAAGGGCACTTTCGCTTGCGATTATCTCCGCCATCGCTCTTAATGCACTCATATGAACGCCGACAAGCCCCACGCCCCTTTCGTGGAAACGCGCTGGAGTCTCGTGCGGCAACTGGAGCCAGCGCACCCGGAGGCCGAGCGCGCCCTCGCCACCCTGTGCCAGCTTTATTGGCCGCCCCTTTACGCCTACGCGCGGCACCGGGGAAAGAGTCCCGAGGACGCCGAGGATCTGGTGCAAAGCTTCTTCCTGCAAGTCCTCCGAAAAAACCATTTCGCGCGAGCCGACGCGGCGAAGGGGCGGATGAGAAATTTCCTCCTCACTCTCTTCAAACGCCACCTCAGCGGTGAATTCCGTAAGGCCAACACGCAGAAACGTGCGAGCGGGCAAGCGCCTCTTTCGCTGGATGACGAAGAAAGCTGGCTCGAAGACCAGCTCCCGAGTCACCACAACCCCGAAGCACTCTACGACCGCCGCTGGGCCGAAACGCTCCTTCGTGCCACTCTTGAAGAGCTGGCGAGCACCTACGCCGCCAAGGGGCAAAGCGCTCGTTTCGCGGTTCTCAAAGCCTTCCTCGACCACGCCGCACAGCTTCCCGATCACGAGACCAGTGCCGACGCGCTCGGCCTCAGTAAAAGCAGTTTTCAAGTGGCTCTCCACCGTTTTCGCGAGCAGTACCGCGCCATCCTCCATCGGCACATCGCCGATACCCTGCCCGAGAACAAGCCCTCCGAAATCAAAGCGGAACTCCTCCATCTCATCGCCGCCCTGCGGGACGAAGGCGAGTGAACCCACTCCCTTTTTTAACAAAATAACAAAAATCTCGTTTTTTTCCGTAAGCCGTCGCCCGCTATGGCCAAGTAAGAGGTATCGGAGCGGCTTTTCCGCCCGGAAACACTACGAGATATGAAAACAAAAACCATCCTCCCCGCCCTCGCCGCCAGCGCCTGCGCCATCCTCCTCAACGCCTGTGACGGCGATGATAGTAGCCCGACCAGCTCGCTGGTGATAGGTTCCGAAAATTCGGGAAATGGGAACACAAACACCTCCCAGAACACTGCCACCAATGGTCAATATTCACTACGCGTGAATACGGTGGGCATCATTCACGGGACGCCCCCCTCGCCCTTGAGCTATTCCGTTGGCGACCGCTTCAACGCTACCATCACCCCCACTGAAATCATTTTGGGTGACGAGGTTTTTTCCTATGACCTCTTTTACGAAGGAGCGGTGGACAGCTCACCGACTAGCGCAAGCCAAGTCGTTTACCACATCTATCAAAATGACAGCACGATCGGCGTCCTCGGACTCATCGACATCACGGGGCCTTTCGGCGGGCGCCACTGGTCACTTTCTTATAAAAACAAAGTTTATACGGGGAATTACTAATCTCTACTCACACCTCATTTGCCAAAAAACCATGAGCTACACACTCGTCTTTTCATCTCCATACTCAAGGCATCGGATCGTGGAAATTCTCTTCATCCCCTGCCCCGTGTGGCACTGGGGAGAAGGGAAAAAATTCAACATCCACCCCGATAATCCACATTACACGCAGGGCGACCTGGCCCGGTTTTTCAAGAAAAGCCGATTTAATACCAGTTTGCAATCACAGCCAGAACATCGCCCTCGTCGTTCACGCCAACGGGCAAGCCAGTGAGCAGGATCGCGCCAAACTGTTACAAGACCTGGAAGAGCACGATTACAAGGTCGAAACCGTTCGGATCTGAACCCCGTAGCCATCAGAAAACAGCCACTCCACGCCATGAACAAACAAGTGATCTCAAGCCTCATCGCCGCGATTCTCGCTTCCCACGTGTTTGCCGAAGAGGCAGTTGTCGAGAAAAAAATTACACTTCCCTATGAATCCGAGAAAATCCTTCGCAAGCTGCAAGTTTGGGAGGAAGCCCAGCAAGCTCGTCTTGATCAAGAAATCAAAGAAAAGCGTGCAGAGGTGATTCAAAGCCTCGAACAACACCTCGATATTGCCACCAAAAGAGGGAAGCTGGACGAGGCCTTGGCCATCCGGGAGGAAATTGAACGCCTCACCCCCAAGCCCCCTGCTGACATCCGCGCGGAGGAGGCCCGGAAGGAAGAGTTTGCCAAATTGGTCGGGCGATGGGACTGGCACGATGGCAAAGAGGTCCATCTCATCACGGAGAACGGTGAGGTGAAGCGTATCAGACCCGGTGGTTCCTGGAGCGGAAAGATCGTCTTCGTTGATGGTTCTCATGTGATCCAAATTCGTGATAAAAATGCCTACGCCTTGACCTCGCGCTCCGAGAATCTTTTAACTTTGAGTTATCTGGATCGCGACAAAGAGGACTTCACCCTCCGCCGCCTCAAAGACTAACCATGCCCCACCCACGCCAAAGCCTCGACGGACTCGATGCGGGAGCTTTGCTCTCTCTCGGGCTTGAGGGCTTGGACGAGGGGCTGTGGGAGGCGCCGACGGCTGGCGAACTCGACCCCCTGATTCCCGGCTATGAGGTGCGACGCCTGATCGGTCGCGGCGGGATGGGCGCGGTTTACGAGGTCCTGCAAGCCGAGCTGCAACGCCCCTGCGCACTCAAGCTGCTTCCCGAGCAAATGAGCCGGAAGCCCGGATTT
>JBNNED010000016.1:0-5745 GCA_050285825.1 Verrucomicrobiales bacterium
CGCCGACCAGACATTCCCCTCCCCCTTCACCCAGCCCCGGATTTCTCTCCCTCCCGAAATCACCACCTCCGCCCCCTCCTCCGCAACCCACTCCACCTGCGAATCCTCCGGCCCCAGGACCAGCGGCTTCTCCACCCGATACACCCCCGCCGCCACCCGCACCCGCGCCGGCTTCTCCAGCTTCCGCGCCGCCAGCACCGCCTCCTCCAGCGACTTGACCTCCCCCTGCCCGTCAAAACGTATCTCCGCCCCCGAGCCCACCGCCGTCAAGATCCCCATGACTGCTAAAAAACCCGGAAAAGCAAAAGAAGGCAAAGAAAACAAAGAAAATCGCATGCCCCCGCTACGCCCCCGGCCCACCCCACCTTACAGAGAAAAAAACTCCCCACCGGAACGCCGATTCCAATCCGCAAAAAACAGCCGCCCGGACAAATACACTCAGGCGGGACGCCCAAGCTCCATGACCTAGCCCATCGGAACGCGGATTTCAATCCGCACGCAAGCCGGCGAACGAGCCCGCCACGGAAGGCCGGACTTCGCACCCGGCACACCCGCCGCACGAGGCCCGCCTCATCTGCGCCGACGCAGACCCAGCAAACCTCCCAAGCCCAGAAGCAGCATCCCTCCCGGCTCTGGCACGACCGTGATCTGCACATCATCAATGTTAAAGTCAGCATTCACCCCGCCGGCTCGAATCACGAGCACCCCACCGGAGAAATCAGTATAAAACCCGGCATCGCTCTCCAGGATCGTCACCTCGGAGCTTCCTCCGTTCAGACTTGTCGAGATCGTCATCCCCGTAGCGTCCCGCGCCATCACGAGGGACACATCATAATTCGTGCCCGCGCTGAGCCCCGAACTCATTGCCGCGTTCACAGAGCCTGAGTAACTCCGATTGTTATCCGCATTCGAGCCCCCGAAGTAATCGTCATCACTATTGACCTGATCATAGCGCAAATCAAGAACCGTAGAAGCTCCCGTCCCAGCCACCGCCCCAACCCCAAAACGATTGCCGCTGGCCCCCATCAATCCAAAACGAAAACCAGCTGCGTTATCACCGGGAGCGTCCTCATAATTCAACTTGAAACTCAAGGTCAAAGTCTGCCCGACCTGCAAATCCAACAAGCTACTCACAGGTAAAAAACCACGGCGCTGCGTGTGGTTCCCCCGCGAATCAATCGCAAAATAATTCCCCGTGGCCGGCTGGGGAGCTGTATTCCTCACCTCATCTTCCGGAATATTCGACCAGTCAAGATCCAGCGGATCCGCGCCATTCCCATACCCTCCGTCATCAAAACCATCCTGCACGATCACCGCCGCCAGACTCCACGGAGCCAGCCCCGCCAACAGCACACTTGAAAAAAATGTCTTTTTCATCATCTTGTCGGACAAAATTTCAACTTATCTCCGCCGGCGCAAGCCCAAAATCCCAGCCAGCCCCAGCAACATCACCGCACCCGGCTCCGGCACGACCGTGATTTGCACGTCATCAAAATGAAAATTCTGAGTCACGCCACCGGAACGAATGATGATCTGTCCCGCCGAAAAATCAGTGAAGAAGCCTTCGTGCGAGTCACTCACCGTCACCGCGGCCGTGCCTCCGTTCACCTCCGCCAGCACATCAAGGCTATTGGCATGACGCGTCAGGCTTAGGCTGAACGTGGAGGACACCCCATCTGCAAGTCCGGCACTCATCGCCGTCTTCGTCTGACCGGAATAAGAGACATTATTCCCGGCCTCGATCCCGCCGAAGTTATCGCCGCCGCTCACCCGGTCATACTGCAGGCTCAGATTCGTGCTCGTCCCCGTGCCCACGAGAGCACCAATCCCCACCCGCGAACCCGACGCTCCCAGAATGCCGAAACGAAAACCATCCGGATCATTTTCCGGCGCACCCGCGTAGCCCATATTAAAAGTCAAAGTCAAGGTCTGCCCCACCTGTAAATCCAGCAAAGGATTCGTCGGCAAAGTTCCATTCCGTTGATCCCACTCGCCGCCAGCCACGAGCTCAAAGTAATTTCCCGTCCCCGGTTGGAATCCCCCGCTCGCCACCGCACTCGTTGCGGACCATTGCAGATCGAGAGGATCCAAACCATCCGCGGAATCCCCATCATCAAAACCATCCTGCACGACCACCGCCGCGCTTAAACCACCCGACAACAGCCCCGGGAGAGCTCCCAACAATGAAAGATTACGAAAATCAAGCATGACAGCCATCCAATACGACAAATCCCCGCCCGTCTATCAAAATTGCAGACAAACATCAACCGGAACGCGGATTTCAATCCGCCTCACACCGGGTCTGCGCTCGTAACTGTGGAGTCTCCCCCTTCGAGAACAAGTCACCATGCTTAAAGACGACAACCCCCATCCAGCGGTTACTCTCACCCCTCGCCCTGAATGCTGGAAGCCCTCTGTAGACAGCCGATCAAGCGTCTAGCACAGGCCGACTTGCCATGTCGATGCACTCACTAATCACATCTCATCACCCGCATAGCAGAGACATTCTGTGACTACATTCACCGAATTTGCTGTCGCCAATGAGACTCCCCAATGCCATAAATCATCATGCCCAAGCGTTGGACACGTGAAGAGCTGCTGTTAGCACTCAACCTTTATCACCAGACCCCATTCGGTCGCCAACACGCCAAACACCCTCCGATCATCGAGCTAGCACAACGCCTTGGTAGGACACCGGGATCGATCGCGATGAAGCTCAGCAATTTCACCTACCTCGATCCAGCCGAGGGAGGAAAAGGACTCAGCGGAGCAAGTCAACTCGACCGCTCCATCTGGGACGAGTTCTACCAACGTCACGAAGCCCTCGCCGACGAGAGCGAGCCCTTGATCGAGAACCCAACCATAACCACACTCAAAGAATCATTCCAACCAGCAGGGGACTCGGAAACGACGGCAAATGTCAAAGTCAGGAGGCATCAAAAATTTTTTCGCAAGGCGGTGCTCGGATCCTATGGCGGCGTCTGCTGTATCTCTGGGAACCCTGTGCGGAAACTCCTTCGTGCCAGTCACATCATCCCTTGGAGAGACTCAATCGAGCACCGCGCTGATCCTTGCAATGGTCTTTGTCTCGCAGCAAGCTACGACGCAGCATTCGACGTGGGCCTCATCACGATCGATGACAGCTTTAAAATGCTCGTGAGTGAAAAGCTCAAAGAGTATCGCGACAATCACGAAATTTCCACAGTCTTTCTTGCGCGAGAACACAAGGCCATCATTCTCCCCGAGAAAAACCGCCCGAACCCAGAATTTCTGCAGTGGCACAGGGATCACAGATTCCTCGCTTAACCGGGATCCACCGCTGCATAAAACCGCACAAGCACACCACAAGAGCGATCCAAACATCTCTCCAGCCACTCATCGGGCACACCGGCATTCACCTCTGTCAAATCATCCGTTCTCGCCCCACAACACGGGCAAGTGTTGGGCTGATCATTGATGATAAACACATCTCTAGCGTCTGAAAATTCACGTGTCATTTCCATGCTCGCCGCCCAGCATCCCACACCACATCCCGCGCTGTCCACGGACGATGAGCATCAATGCCGTCTTTTTTAGGCACCATCAGTCCTCCAACAATCCTCATCCATCTCTCTAAAGCATGGCGCCGGTTCACTTTTCCAAGGGCCTGTTCTCTTAAAACAAGTCGTCGTTTTAACGAAACAAGGGCCTGCTCTCTTAAAACAAGTCGTCGTTTTAACGAAACAAGGGCCTGTTCTCTGAAATCGGCTCGTCGTTTTAACAAAACCAGTGCCCGTTCTTTGAAAACAGGTCGTCGCTTTAACGAAACAAGAGCCTGTTCTCTTAAAACAAGTCGTCGTTTTAACGAAACAAAGGGCCGTTCTCTTAAAACGGGCACCCGTTTTCTTGCACCAGGCAGCCGGAGAAGTGGAAAATCCAGCCCGAAAAGAAAGATGTTACCAAATATGTATTTTTAAGCGTTGACAACTAAATACCAGGAGAGTAAAAAGAGATCCATGAATTTGGTCAACCTCCCCATTTCATTGAATGCTCTTGGTTTATCGGAGTCGGTGCGCCTTTCTTATGCGGATTGGTTGAAGGAGATGCGGGATTTGGACTTCCGGGATGAGGAGGCGATTTTTCAACAATTTCCCAATTCGGTAAAAACCGCGAGCGATCAATACCTCATCCCCCTCATTCCCGCACCTGCTCATATTGAGATACGGGTCTGCTTCCCCGCCCGCCTGGTCAGATTTCTGGCCCTCACCCCCCACCCCTCTCCCCAGGAGAATGAGAGTGAGGACCGGTGGCGCGCATCCCGCCGCCCGGTCGCCTCCCTCAAGAATATGAAAAAATACAGTGAAATATGAAAACGATTGAAAATTCCCGTGAGCACAGGGACGCCATCCGGCGGATCGATGCGCTCATGGACCTGACTTCCCCAAGTGAAGGGGAACTCGCCGAGCTCGAGCTCCTCGCCACCCTCGTGGACAGTTATGAACGCCGCCACCACGAGAATCCGGACAACACGCCCGTCTCCGCCATTAAATTCCGCATGGCCCAGCTCGGGCTGAAGCAAAAAGACCTCGTCCCCTACCTCGGGGCCGCCAGCCGCGTCTCGGAGATCCTCAACGGACGGCGCGAGCTCACTCTGGCCATGGCGCGCAAGCTCCACCACGGCTTGAACATCCCGGCGGCCTCCCTCCTCGGCCCACCCGATGAGGAGGAAGCGGCGCTTGACTTACCAACAGCGAACTACCCCTGCCGGGAAATGTACCAGCGCGGGTGGTTCGGTGAACATGAGGAAAGCTGGTCAAAGCTGAAGCACCGCGCGGGCGAGTTCCTTTCCGGATTCTTCGGCGGTCAAGCGCCCGCCCTGCTCCCCGCCTTCAACCGCCAGAGCCCGGGACGCAAGCTGGAAAGCGACCCCCACGCCCTGCAAGTCTGGCGTCACCGGGTTCGCTGCCTGGCCGACACCCGCGAGTTGCCCGCTTATGAGCGTGGCGCATTTGACGAGAGCTTCCTGCGCGAACTCGCCGGTTTCAGCGCCGCACCAGATGGTCCCCTCCTCGCCTTCGAAGCCCTGCAGCTACGGGGAATCGTCTGCCTGACCGAAGCGCATTTTAAGAAAACCTACCTCGATGGAGCCGCCCTGCTCACCGGCACGGGCCGTCCCGTGATCGCCCTGACGCTGCGTTTCGATCGCATCGATAATTTCTGGTTCACCCTCTTTCATGAGCTCGGCCACGTCCTCCTCCATCTGGATGCGGAGCGGCCGGAAATCATCGATACCCATCTCGACAAAGAGCGCGGGGACGAGATCGAGAAGGAGGCGGACCGCTTCGCCCTCGATCACCTCATCCCCCCCGCCCACTGGCCCGCGCTGCGCCCATTGCGCGCGCATCAGGAGATCCGCCGCGCGGCTACCGCTCTGGGGATCCACCCCGCCATCATCGCGGGTCGGCTCGCGCGCGAGAAGGAAGATTACAAAGCCTACGCCCGCCTTCTCGGTCAGAAAAAAATCAAGGTGCTCTTCGCCAGCGCCACCAGCTTTCCCCCACATGAAGTGGCGGGAAAAACCAAAATAAAATTATGACTACAAAGCATAATAACAAGCCGGGCGCACGTGCGCACAACTACCTGAGAGCCTGGAGCGAAGAAGCCCCCGGGGAATCCTTCGGCGGGCACTCTTTGGCCGATTTCGAAGCCGCCGTTGCGCGCTTCGAAGAAAGCCAAGAGGCCATTCTCCGCGCCAGAACCCAGGTC
>JBNNED010000017.1:0-3822 GCA_050285825.1 Verrucomicrobiales bacterium
CTCCGATCTCGGCCTCGGCCTCACCATCGGCAATGCCGAAATCTCCCTGCTCGACCTCACCCAGGCTTATGCCACCCTGGCCCGCCTCGGTCGCCACCAAAAAGCCGTTCTCCAAAAAAGGCCCACAGCGGAATCGCCCGAGCGCCTCTTTTCCGAAGGCAGCGCCTACCTCATCGCCCACATTCTCAGCGACCCGCAAGCCCGCCAAAGCGCCTTCGGCCACCGATCGCCCCTCGACCTCCCCTTCCCCTGCGCGGTGAAAACAGGCACCTCCTCCGACTTCCGTGACAACTGGTGCCTCGGCTTCACCTCCGAATTCACCGTCGGCGTCTGGGTCGGCAATTTCGACAACAGCCCCATGGCCGGCGTCTCCGGCCTGAGCGGGGCGGCCCCCATCTTCAACGCCACAATGCGCGAGCTCCATCACGACACTCCGCCCAGTTTCCCCGCGCGACCCTCGGAGCTCGTCGAGCTCCAAATCGACCCCCGCACTGGCCACCGACTCACCCCCCTTTCCCCCCAAAAAATCCGCCACCTCAAAAAAGAACTTTGCCCGTCCGATCGCCTGCCCGCCCCCATCACGCTCGCCGACTATGACGCCCGCCACCGCGCCCTGCTTCCCGCCGATGACCGTGATTGGTTTGCCAGCGACGAAAACCAGCGCGCCTCCTCCCTCGCCCTCCGTGGCGATCAATCCGACGCCCTTTCTGCACCCACCCCATCCGCCCCGCGCATCCTCTCGCCTCTTCCGGGAGCCACCTACTATCTCGACCCCGAACTCCCCGGAGCCAGCATTCGATTGTCCCTCGAAAGCAACCTCACGGGCCCCGTCCGCTGGAGCTCCCCCACCTTGAAAATCTCCGAGGCCAGCGCCCAACTCATCCCCGGCACCCATCGCATCACCCTCCACGATCCCCGCACCGGCCTGGAAAGCAGCCACGAAATCACGGTGGAAAACTTGTAACTAAAACGGCCGCCAATCCTAAAGACTGGCGACCGCTTGGTGAGGGCTTGCGCGGCACGGTGAGGTTTCCGGCCGACTATTTACGATGTTTTAGAAGTCGATTTGCAGCGAGAGATTGGCGTTAATCGGTTCGCCGTAAGCCAGATAGCCGGCATCTCCCGGGTAAAACTCGCCGGTCTCGTAGTAGCTTTCGTCAAAGACGTTCTCAATACGCGCGCGGAAGGTGTAGTCCGCGTGATCGGTCGACCAGCGGTAGCGCGCCCCCAGGTCCACCACGACGTAGGAGTCCGTCGCAAACTGCTCGCCTTGATCGAGATACTGCTTGTCAGTGAAGCGTGCATTCGCCGTCAGGGCCAGACCGGGGACCTGCGGGATTTCCAAAACACTCCAGAGGTTCACTTGATAAGCCGGCACGTGCTGGGGGCGGAAGCCGTTGGCGTCTTGCTCGGCATCGATGAAGGCGGCCGCGATTCCCGCTTGCAGCTCATCGGTGAATTGACCCCGGAAGGCCAATTCGACCCCACGATGTTGCTGTTGGCCGTTGAAGACATCAACGTTCGCGGCGTTGAGAATAGCCACGTCCTGTTCGATTTGGAAGAGGGCCAACTCGGCGGAATAGCGTCCCTCGCACCATTCGGATTTGACCCCGAGCTCCCATTGCTCGGACTCCTGCGCGCCCAGGGGCTCGAAAGCGTTGGCGGCGGTGCGACGGGCTGTGCCTCCGTCTTGCACGCCGCGGGAATAGGTCGCGTAGGCATGGACGTTTTCGACCGGCTCATACATCAGAGCGAGCGTGGGCGACCAATGGCTGTCGGAGTTGTCCGAAGCGGGATCGGAGGGATACATGTTCTCGTATTTGGAGTAACGTCCCCCGAGGAGCGTCGACCAGCCGTTGCCGAAATCGATGGTGTCGGTCAGGAAAACGCCGTATTCCTCATACTCGAATTCAATCGCCCGGTAGCTCCCGGCGACGGCCACCGGAATCGGGTAAGGCTGACGGTTGAAGGCATTGTTCGGCCCGACATCAGGGAAAGCGCGTGAGCCCACGCTGTCGTAGGCCCGATATTGTGCGCCGAAGACGATGTCGTGGGTCAGCGGACCGGTTTGCAGAACGCCCTCGATATGAGCGTGACCGCTGTGGGAATC
The DNA here is from genome assembly GCA_050285825.1 of Verrucomicrobiales bacterium. GTDB lineage: Bacteria > Verrucomicrobiota > Verrucomicrobiia > Verrucomicrobiales > Akkermansiaceae > SW10. The sequence continues at coordinate 2,111 of JBNNED010000017.1, forward strand.
CCACTCGAAGGGGCCATCTGTGAGCAAGGCTCCGCCCGTGTAATCGCCATTGTCCTGCACCCCATATGGGTAACTAAGACGCGAAGCGCGATCCATCGTTTGGTAACTCCACGAGCCATGCAAAGACCAATCGGGATTCAGCTCGATCTCCACCCCGAGAGCGGCATCGAAGACCTCCTGCTCGTTGCGCGCCCAGTCCTGCATGATGTTGGTCTTGTCCCCGGTGTTGAGGACGACCCCGTTGCCGGAAATCATCGGCCCGTAATAGCCGTTGCGCTCCATCTCCTGGGCGGAAATCGACGACCACACGCGGACGGAATCGTTCGGGTTCCACTCGGTGTAAAGGGAACCGAAAAAGCGATCGCCGCCGGCATTATCATAAAAACTGTCGTATTCCTCGCCGCCCAGCACCAGCCGGTAGCCGAAGGCGCCATCAGCCACCGTATTGCGCGTATCCAGCTGCGAGTAGTAACGCCCGAAGGTGTCGATGTCGAAATGCAAGCTCGTCGAGGGCTCAGCCGTGGGGCGTTTCCGCACCAAGTTGATCGCTCCACCGGGTGAATTCAGCCCGAAGCGCAAAGCCGCCGAGCCTTTGAGAAGCTCGACCCGTGCTTTGTCATCGAGAAAAGGGGCGACGAGATTCATCGAGGTCAGGCCATCGATGCGGTAGCCGTTGAAGTTGCTCACCCGGAAACCGCGCAAGCCGAAATTCTGCGTGCCATAGAAGCCCCCGGGCATCTGCACCGAAACGCTCGGGTCATTGCGCAAGACATCCGGCAAGGTGAACGCCCGCTGATCTTCCATCAATTCCTCATTGTAAACACCCACACTAAAAGGCGTTTCCAGCAAGGGCGTGTCGGAAAACAAGGCGGAACTCGTGTCCGCACTCACGTACGGAAAGCGCTCGGCGCTCGTGGCCGCACTCTCCGTCTGAATCACCGTTTCCGGCAAGAGTTCCGGGCTCTCCTGCGCCGTCACCAGCCCCGCTGCTAATCCAGTTCCCAGCAGGGAACCGGCATATCTCATTTTCCGTGTCATCGTCATTTTCATCTGCAATTTCACCCGGGGACTTCACCCCATCGCCCTAGTAAGTTTGGGGTGAGAAACTTAGAAAAAGAACCCTCTTGAAGTCAAGACGCAATCTCATTAGCGCCCTCTTGACGCACTAGCGGTGTTTTGTCCTAAATTATCCTGCGTTGGAGCTGGGTTTCTTCTTAAGCTAAGAGCGAATGATCTCATCAGCTCTCTCCAACGAAATTTTCGGCAAGTAATTTTGGGGAGCGCGAGCTTCAGCTCGCATTGGCTCGGAGTTGTATGCTGTTGGGAAGTGATGAAAGGAGAAAGCCATCAGCCGAGAAGTGACTGGGAGGTGGCTGGTCAGGGTCTCTTGAGCTTGGCGTGTAGGCGATCTCTTGGCCAGCGGAAGCGCCTTGGTGTGCAGGCGATCTCTTGGCTGGCGTGAGCGAGCTGAAGCTCGCGTTCCCATGGCCGGTGCCGCTCCATGCCCCTTTCCTATTACCTACTCCCTACTTTCTGCTTTCTGCTTTCTGCTTTCTGCTTCCCCCGTGGGCAAAAAAGAGCCCGATTCCGTCGTTTGACGAAATCGGGCTTATAACCTGGCAGCGACCTACTCTCACAGGGCCTATCGCCCCACTACCATCGGCGCTAAGAAGTTTCACTTCCGGGTTCGGAATGGGACCGGGTGGTTCCTC
>JBNNED010000018.1:0-13961 GCA_050285825.1 Verrucomicrobiales bacterium
CGCCTCTCCACCGTGCGCAACGCCACCCGCATCCACGTCCTCGACCACGGCCGCATCATCGAAGAAGGAACGTACGACGAACTCCTCGCCGCCAACGGCAAATTCGCCACCCTCGCCCTCGAATTCACTGAAGAGTAAAGGTGGAGACGCCCGACAAACCTTGGGTGATTCAAGCCCCGGGCTCCTATCAAAAAAGAAAAAAGAAGGAAGATTCCCCCGAAAGACCCGGCCCCAAGGCAGCGTATCGGGCTTTGATGAAACGCCTCTTCAGCACACTCGCCCTGCTCGCCAGTCCTGCGGCCTCCGCCGCAACTCTCACTTTTTTCGAGGACTTCGACAGCACAACGGCTGGCGACCAACCAGCCTTTTCCACCGTTAACGAACCCAGCAGCACGACGGTTCGTGTCACGACCGCAGAGAGCAGATCGGGCCCCAACTCCCTTTTCATTGAAGACTCGAGCACCGCGACCAACCCGAACGTTTTCCACACTTTCGGTCCTGATCAATACGGCCAATTCACCTACAGCTACGACTATCTGAGGGGACCCAGCAACGGCGACATCACGAGAACAGAGTTCAGCTCGACGCTCGGCGGAGGGAAAAAGCTCGATTTCCGACTCGATGGCAACCGTTTACACCTCAAACTGAACAGCCAAAGTGACGTTGCCACATCAGATCTCTTTACCAACATCGCCGGCGCAAATTGGCGGGCCGACGGCTGGAACAACTTCACTTACATCGTGAACGACCTCACCGACACCGTGACCGCCAACCTCAATGGCGTGGAAATTCTGAGTTACACACACAGCTCCGCCATCAACTGGGAAAGCAACCGCGTGCAGATTCATGTGGGCTACTCGACCCTCAGTCCCGCCAGCGGCTATTTTGACAACATCTCATTCACGGCCGTTCCCGAACCTGCCGGCGCCTTACTGTCATCCCTCGCGGCCCTCTCACTGCTCCGCAGAAAACGTTGATTCAGCCAAAACCCGAGCCCTCACCGGTCGGCAAGGGAGCTTCGTTACGGAGTTTCGCAGCCGACAAGGCGTCGGCTGCCCTCGCGGTCGTCCCCCACTAGCTCAGCGCTTCAACAACTCTCCGACAAGCTCGGTCATCCCGCGCAAGACCTGCGCCGGGTTTTTCACGAGACCGGCCGAGATCAGGGCGTTGTCAGTGAGCTGCCGTGCCACTTGCGCCGCCAGCTCCTCATTCTCGCCCTTGAGCGTGAACAAGCGCCCGATCAACTCGTGCCGTGGATTGACCTCCAGGCGCGCCTTCACCTCCGGAGCCTCCTGCCCCATCGCCTCCATCATGGCCCGCACCTGCCCACTCGGCGCGTCCTCGGGGGTCAGCGCCACCAGGGGATGCGAGACCAGCCGTTGGCCGGCATCGACGCGCTCGACTTTCCCCTCGAGCGTCTGATTGAGCCACGCCACCAGTTCCTCGCTATCCTCCTTCGACAACCCACCACTTTCCTCGTCCGCCACCTCTTCCAGCTCGATCCCGCCGCGATCCGCGCTCACCAGCTTTTTGCCTTTGAACTCCCGCAGCGTTTCCAGCACGTAATCATCCACCTGATCTGTGAAATAAGCCACTTCCAGGCCCCGCTTTTTGAAGGCTTCGACGTAAGGACCGTTCTCGATCGTCTCCCGATCCGCGCCCACGAGGTAGTAAATCTCCTCCTGCCCTTCTTTCATGCGCTCGACGTAATCCGGCAGCGAGGTCAGCTTACCCGCGTCTTCCAGACTCGACTCGAAGCGCAAAAGCGGCGCCAGCAAGTCGTGATGCTCGAAGGACACCGCAATCCCCTCGCGGATGAAGCGACCGAAACGCTCGAAAAACTCCGCGTATTTCTCCGGCTCGTTTTTCGCCTGCTTCGCCAGATGCTTCAGAAAACGCTTCGTCAGCAAGCGATTGATCTTCTGGACCAGCGCGCTGTCCTGCATCGACTCACGCGAGATATTGAGCGGCAAATCCTCACTGTCGACCACCCCGCGCAGAAAACGCAGCCACTCCGGCAGAAGCCCTTCCGGGTTTTGGTCGATCAAGACCTTGCGGCAATACAAAGCCACCCCCGGCTTCATCTGGCCCATCCCGAAGCGCTCCTGGTTTTCCTGCGGCGTGAAGAGCAGGGCGTTCAGGTTCAGGGGCGCGTCCGCACTGAAATGCAAGGTGTGCCGCGGCTCGTCGATGGCGTGGGCGCAGTATTGGTAAAACTCCTTGTAATCCTCCTCGCTCACCTCGCTCTTATTCTTCAGCCACAAGGCCTCCACCGTATTCTGGTGCTCGCCATTGAGATGCACCGGGAAGGAAACGAACTTCGAATAACGCTCGACAATCCCCTTCACCGTCTCCGCCTTGCTGAACTCCGCGAACTCGTCCTGCAAATAAACGACGATTTTCGCGCCCCGGCGCTGCCCTTCCGTTTCCTCCACCGAAAAGCCACTCTTGCCATCACTACTCCACTTCCAATGCCCCCCCTCCGGCTGCCACGAATGCGTGTAAACCTCCACCTTCTCCGCCACCATGAAGGCACTGTAAAAACCGACCCCGAACTGCCCGATGACCGAGGCATTCCCCTCTCCCTTCTCCTGCATCGCCTGCAAAAACTCCTTCGATCCCGAACGCGCGATCGTCCCCAGATTCTCCACCAACTCCTCCCGCGTCATCCCGATCCCGTAATCCGCGATCGTGATCGTCTTTGCCGTGTCATCCGTTGAAATATTGATCTCCAGAGGCAGTTTTTCATCAAAAATCCCCTTCTCCGTCAGCTGCTTCAAACGCATCTTCTCCAGCGCGTCCGAGGCATTCGAAATCAACTCCCGCACAAAAATCTCCTTATCCGTGTAGAGAGAATGGATCACGATATCGAGAAGTTGTCGGACTTCCGCCTGAAATGCTTGTTGGGTGCCTTCGGTCATAAGATGTTCAAAAATTTCGCCGCGCAAAATAAGCAGATCCCCGCCCCTGTCAACCCCCCCGTGCAGTGGGTGAAATGCCCCCGGGTGCTTCCAGACCGCTGACTACGCTCATCCCACCGTGCAGTGGGCTTCCAGCCCGCTGACTAAGCCGCTGACCACGCCCCTCCCAGCCCCCGAGAGCATCCTACTCACCTTCCCACCTCAATTTTCCCCTTGACCCCGCAAAACCCCTTCTTTAAACCACTGTTCATGAACTCCATTCCCCGCTCGACTCACCTCCTTGCCGGACTCGGCGCTTTCGCCCTTCTCGCCTCCTCCCCCTCTTCCGAGGCCGCCCTCGTCATCTACGTCAGCGAAAGTGGCCCGAATGTCGTCTTCACATGGAATGGCACAATCGGGGACAGTGGCACGGGAAGCGTATCTACGGCCACGAACCCAACGGCTGACTTCATTGATCCAATCAATAACAACACGACCTATGCATGGTCAGCGGCTGACCGTAGCTTGTCCGAAGTTGATAGCGGAGGTGCTGGAAACTGGGATGCAGCCATGGAATACAGTGGCACAACCACCTCGATTTACGGAAGCGGATCAGATAATTCGGGCGGCACGGTTTCTGGCGGCGGCTTACCTTTTAATGTGTTTGACAACGGCACCCTCTACGTCAACACCACCGAATCCTTGGCAACCGCCGTATTCAGCGGAACATACACCATCAATGGTACACTCAGCAGCTTAGGCCTCTTCGACACCCCAGCCACTCAGGCCACTCCCGCATCACCACTTGACCTCTGGGTCGCTGATTCAGGCGCTGGCCGCATCTCCTTCGTCGTCATCCCGGAACCCTCGACCACCCTGCTCGGTGGCCTCTCCCTCAGCCTCATGCTCGGTATGCGTCGCCGGGCCTGACCACCTCCCGCCACCAGCTTCCGCTCAAGCTCGGACACGCTTCAGACTCTGAGCAGATCGCGCGCAAACCACTTGCCAGCATCGGGAATCTCTGCCAGACTCCCCGCTTCCTGCCCATGGCCAAAGTCACCGATCTCCACGTCCTTAAAAACACCCCCCTGCCCTCGCCTCTCGAGCTCATCAGCGAAGTCCCCCGCAGCGATGAGCAAGCCGAACTCGTCGCCTCTTCCCGCGCCGCCATCCGCCGCTCCCTGCGCGAACCCGGAGCCCCCTTCCTCCTCATCGCTGGCCCCTGCTCCATTCACGACCCCGCCGCCTGCTACGAATATGCGGAAAAACTCGCCGCCCTCGCCGAAGAGGTGAAAGAGAAAATCCTCATCGTGATGCGCGTTTACTTCGAAAAACCCCGCACCACGGTCGGCTGGAAAGGCCTCATCATGGATCCCGATCTGGACGGTTCCGACAACATCCCCAAAGGCCTGCGCACCGCCCGCGAATTTCTCACCAAAGTTCTCGGCCTCGGGCTCCCGACCGCCACCGAGCTTCTCGACCCCATCACCCCTCAATACATCGCCGGCCTCATCTCCTGGTCTGCCATCGGGGCCCGCACCAGCGAATCCCAGACCCACCGCCAGATGGCTTCCGGCCTCTCCATGCCTATCGGCTTTAAAAATACCACCGCGGGCGACCTCACCGCCGCCATCAACGCCATCAAAGCCGCCTCCCGCCCCCAAACCTTCCTCGGCGTCTCCGAACAGGGCGTGGCCTCCTCCGTTTCGACTTCTGGAAACCCCGACTGCCACCTCATCCTGCGCGGCGGCGACCACGGACCGAACTTCGATGAAGCCTCCGTCGCCCAAACCCGCGAACTCCTCGCTCAAAACGACCTTCCGAGCTCGATCATGATCGACGCATCCCACGCGAACTGCGACAAGGACTGCGCGAAAATGCCCGCGGTCTTCGAAGAAATCATCCGCCAACGAGCCGCTGGCGACCACTCCATCGTCGGTGCCATGCTCGAAAGCCACCTCGTCGCCGGGAACCAGAAATTCCCCCAACCGCTCGACCAACTCACTTACGGCCAATCGATCACCGACTCCTGCATCGACTGGCCCACGACCGAGCGCCTCATCCGGGACGCCGCCGCGAAGCTTTGAAATCAGCGCACTCTGCGCCGCAGCCACAAGCCTGAGGAAAGCAGCAGCAGAGCCATGGCGGAGGGCTCCGGCACCCCTGTGACATCCCTGTAAGCCGTGGGATTGTTGCTCAAACGGATATTATCAACGTTTCCCGCAGGGGAGACCGTATTGACCTCATAAGTCATCGCCCCCAAATGATTGATCGCGCTCAAGCCGTCCACATCGCTGCTCGAATACGCCGTGACGTAATTAAAAATATCGGGATCCGCGACCAAGTCTGGATTGACCCAAATATCCACCGAATCATCGACCCCACTCCCCCCCAGAGTCATCCGCCCCACGATCAAGGTCACATTGGCCGCCGTCCCGGCATACACCGACTGCGATCCCGCCGTCCCCGCTCCAAAACTATATTGCAGGTTATTCCCCGCCATCCGGACATAGAAATTCCCCGGATCATTGAAAGGCGTCGGCGTCGGTGCATTGAAAGAAATTCCCCCCGCTCCATAACTGAGCCCAGTGTCGGTTTGCGCAGCCTGCGTCAAAAAACTAAACCAGATTTCGCCCGACATGGACGCTGCCAAACTGCGATAATTTTGCCGCACCGCATCTGTCGTTCCGGTCAAGCGATTCCCGGAACTCGCGGGTAGATTGTAAAGTGACGAGCTGAGCGAACCGGAAGTGACCGCCGGATTCGCCGATCCTGACCACGTGCCGGTGAACCCTGAACCACCAGCTTTTCCGAAGATCGTTCCCGTCGTGAGGCCATCGAAATCCGCCACCACCAAGGCCGCAGGCAAACTCAGTGAACTCGCGGAAAAGGCCAAAACGAGGCTCAGCTTTTTACAACAGCCAACGGGGAGCGAGTGATTTTTCATAATCCCAGCACTATGCAAATAATCATGCAGAGTTCAAGGAAAATCCGCGAAGCGAGATCGCCCGGTCAGATCACTTCTTCCAGTGATCTTTCAGGCACTCGTCATCGGGATCGACTGGTGAGCCGGTCTCGGTGACGGGGTGGGTGAAGAGATAGCGCCAGACCGCAGCGTGCCCGTAGGAGCCATCGGCCGTTTTCAGCGACTTTTTGTGCGGAATGACCGCGCTATGGGCCCAGCCCGAGTTACCGGAAACGTCGTAATCGGTGATCAGGCGACGCGTGTTCCCGTAGGGCGGCGTCGCGTTCTCCACATTCACGATGGGGCCGAACTCGTTCATTCCCAGCAACTCCCAGGATCGGCAGTAATGATCCGCCTTCCAGCCATCATCAAGAATGTGGGTGAAGCCAAAATAACGCTCTTCCGGGGTCGCCGAGGGCAATTTCTGCCAGTCCTGCATCTGGTCGCGCGGACCGGAGAAGGCGACCACGCGGGCTACCTTGGTGTGCTTCGCCCAGCGCGCCGCGACTGTCGAGCCATGCGAAATCCCGGAGAGAATGACCTTTTCCCAATCCAGATCCTTCCCATCCCGACTCAAAAAATAGCTCCAGCCGCCCTGCGGGTTTTCCTCCGCCAGCCATTTGACCATGTGATACGCCCGCACCTTCGCGCTGTCGGGAGCGGCGATGTCCAGCTCGTCGCTGTGGTCCTCGCCCGTCGCTGCTTCGAGGCGGATGTTGCCACGCGATTGCCTGGTCAGTTTTTTTCCTTGCGAGAGCTTCCCGAACCACTGGCGGGCGTAGGCCACTTGCAGATAATGCAAGCCCATGGCGTTGAGTTCCTTCGCCAAGCCACCATTGTGACCCATGAGCCAGATCACGAGTCGCCCGCGCGGCTCGACCCCGGTATCGACCGAGGCAAACTGAGTGTCCTGCGCCTTGCCCTTGTCATCTTCCAAAACGAAACCGATGTCCGGATACGACTTCACGGCCGCATCGAGCTCACTCGCCCGCTTTTGGAACTGGTAGCGCTGGGGGTCACGATCCTTGAAACGCAGGGTCTCGGCACCAGCCCAGGAAATCAATCCACAGAGCATCATTATGACAACTTTCATTCGCATGTCGCTGATACGAGAAGCCCTCACGAATTTTGTCATTTTCAAGCCCGGACTTGATTTTTGGTCAAATTAGCTTATAGAACTCCCCCCCGCGCAGCACGCGGATCGACTAGCCATGGGAAAAACACTCTACGAAAAAGTATGGGACGCACACAGCGTCGGGACACTCAGCGACGGACGCACCCAACTCTTCATCGGCACCCACCTCATTCACGAAGTGACCAGCCCCCAGGCCTTCGGCATGTTGCGCGAGCTCGGACTGAGCGTGAAATACCCGCAGCGCACCTTCGCCACCATCGACCACATCGTCCCCACCATCAACCAGGACGCCCCGGCCGATCCCCTCGCCGCCGACATGATCGATGCCATCCGCAAGAACTGCGATGACTTCGGCGTGACTTATTTCGACCTCAAATCCGGCAAACAAGGCATCGTCCACGTCGTCGGACCCGAGCAAGGCATCACCCAGCCCGGCTCCACCATTGCCTGCGGCGACTCCCACACCGCCACCCACGGGGCATTCGGCGCCATCGCCTTCGGCATCGGCACGACCCAGGTGCGCGACGTCCTCGCCACCCAGACCATGGCCATGGAGAAGCTCAAAGTACGCCGCATCGAGGTCAACGGCCAACTGCGCCCCGGCGTTTACGCCAAAGACGTCACCCTGCACATCATCCGCCTCCTCGGAGCCAAGGGCGGCATCGGCTACGCTTACGAATACGCCGGATCGACCTTCGACAACTTCACCATGGAAGAGCGCATGACGGTTTGCAACATGGCCATCGAAGGCGGCGCGCGCTGCGGCTACGTCAACCCCGACGAAACGACTTTCGAATTCCTCAAAGGCCGTCCCTACGCGCCCAAGGACGAGGAATGGGACGCTGCCGTCGCTCGATGGAAATCATTCGCTTCCGATGCCGATGCGGCCTACGACGACGTCATCAAAATCAAGGCCGAGGACATTGAGCCAACCGTCACTTGGGGTATCTCGCCCGACCACGGCATCTCCATTTCCGAAAGCATCCCCAGCCCGGAAGACGCCTCCAACGCCGAGGAAAAAGCAACCATCGAAGAGGCCCTGCAATACATGAAACTGCCGGCCGGCACGCCCATCAAAGGCATCGGCATCGACGTCGCTTTCATCGGCTCCTGCACCAACGGCCGCCTCTCCGACTTCCGCGAGGTCGCCAAATTCCTCAAAGGCAAAAAAGTCTCCTCCAGCGTGCAAGCCATCGCCGTGCCCGGCTCCCAAATCACGGCCATCCAGTGCGAGAAAGAAGGTATCGACAAGATCTTTGAAGAAGCGGGCTTCGAATGGCGCGGCGCGGGCTGCTCGATGTGCCTCGCCATGAACCCGGATAAACTCATTGGCGACCAAATTTGCGCCAGCTCGTCGAACCGGAACTTCAAAGGCCGCCAGGGCTCGCCCACCGGCCGCACCGTCCTCATGTCGCCCCTCATGGTCGCCGCCGCCGCCGTCGAAGGCCGCATCGCCGACGCCCGCGAGGTCTTCGACGTCAACTCCAGCGCCGCCTGAGCCGGAAAGCGTCTCGCCAAAGGCCGAAACTTGGCTTAAAGTGTCACCATGTCAGAAACCCGTCAGCTTGAACAAGCCATCAGCTTCGAGGAATACCTTGAAGGCGAGCAGCTTGCCGAGCAAAAGCACGAGCTCGTGGCCGGACGAGTTTATGCCATGGCGGGCGCGACAGCCGCGCATAATCGGCTTTCTTTGAATGCCGCAAGCCTCCTTGATTCACATCTTGACGGCTCGCCCTGCACCCCCTTTGTGGCCGATATGAAACTGCGCGTGCGCCTCGGTGCCGACGACCATGTCTATTATCCCGATGTCTTCGTGACCTGCGACCCCAGTGACGATCACGAACTCTATAAGGAACGTCCCGACACCATCATCGAAGTTCTCTCGAACTCCACCGAGTCCACCGACCGACGCGAAAAACTGGGTGCCTACACGCAAATCCCCAGCCTTAACAACTACCTCCTCGTCGCCCAAAAAGTGATGGAGGTCACGCTCTACCGCCGCGAAACCGGCTGGCGGGCGGAGGTTTTCACGAAACCCGAAGAGCAAGTCCCGCTCAAGAGCCTCGACTTCTCCCTGAGCTTGGAAAAACTCTATCGGCGTATCGTTTTCCCTAACATCGATCCCCTCACCGGCATCGAAACTTATCCCGAACTCACCTAAATTCCGCACTTCTTCATTCTCCATTTTTCATTCTCCATTTTTCATTCTTCATTATTCATTTTTCATTAAATCATGGCTATCGAACCTATCAAAACCGTCACCGGCACCGGTGTTTTCATCCCCGGCGCGGACATCGACACCGACCGGATCATTCCCGCCCGCTTCATGAAGTGCGTCACCTTCGACGGACTCGGCGAATACGCTTTCTATGACGTGCGTTTCGACCCGACGAGCGGCGAAAAAACCGACCATCCGCTCAACGACTCCCGCTTCCAGGGCGCGGAAATTCTCATCGCCGGCATCAACTTCGGCTGCGGCTCGTCCCGCGAGCACGCCCCGCAATCGCTGGCCAAATACGGCTTCAAAGCAATCATCGCCGAGTCCTACGCCGAGATTTTCTTCGGAAACTCGACCACTCTCGGCCTCCCCTGCGTCCGCGCCAGCAAAGACGACATCGCGAAACTCCGCGCCGCCATCGAGGCCGACCCGAAACTCGCGGTCACCGTGGACGTGGAGAGCAAAGAAGTCCGCGCCGGTGAACACAGCTTCCCGGTCGAGATCGCAGACTCCGCCCGCCAGGCTCTCGTGAACGGCAAATACGATCCCATCCAGGAACTTCTCGACAACTCCCCCGCCATCGAAAAAACCGCTGGCGAACTCGCCTACGTCTGATCAGGCGAGCGAGCCAACTCCTGGCGCGATTTTCCGGATTGTTTTTTTCCGCACCCGCGCCATGATGTCGGCATGCCAAAGCCCGAAAAACGCACCGAGACCCTCGTCGGAGCCTTCCTCCTTTTCGGGCTGCTCACTCTGACCTATCTCATCGCGCAGTTCGGCCAACTAGGCGACCTCCTCCGTGGGAGTTACGAGCTCAGCGTCGTTTTCCAGGAAGCCTCCGGCGTTATCAAAGGCAGCGCCGTCCGCCTCGGTGGCACCAAAATCGGGCAGGTCAAAACCGAGCCGGAACTCACCCCCGACGCCAGAGCCCGCGTCACCCTCGCCATCGACGAGGACATCAAACTTCCCGCCAACTCCGTTTTTCAAATCACCACCGCAGGCTTTCTCGGCGACAAGGAAATCATCGTCACCCCGCCCGACTCACTCGGCCGGGAACACATCGAACCCGGCTCGGAGCTCCAGGGCGGCGGCCCCGGCGGCCTCGAACTTCTCCAAAGCGAAGCCGAAGCCATCGTCTCTGACGCCCGCGTCCTCATGAAAGACGCCCGCGCGGCCATGCTCAAGATGGATCACGCGCTCAGCGAAATCAGCGGCGTCGCCACCCGCCTCGGCGACGGCATCGATACCATCAATCGCGATGTTCTCTCCACCGAAAACCTCGCCAACCTCCAGAAATCCCTCGCCCACTTCGAGAAATCCACCCGCGAGCTCGGCCAACTCCGCCAAGACCTCCAGCCCCTTCTCGCCGAAAGCCAAACGACCCTCCAAAGCATCCGCAAAGCCGCCGACAGCGCCGACGCCACCTTCCAGGACGCCCGCTCGGAAATCGCCCGCCTCGAACCCACCCTCGAAAAAATGCCCGCCGCCGTCGATTCCATCACGCGCAGTGCCGACGAGGCCAGCGCCACCCTCAGCCAGATCCGTGAAGGCGAGGGCCTCCTCGGCACGCTCACCGACAACAAAGAGGTCAAAACCGACACCGAGACCTTCCTCAAAAACCTCCGCAAATACGGCATCCTGCGCTACCGCGACGCTGAAACAGCCGCCGAAAACGACCCCCGCGACCGCTTCCGAGGCAAGCGCCGTTAAGCCACATGAGCACCAACCCATACGCCGCGCCCGCCAGCGATCCTAGCGCCCCGCCCCTCCCCGACATGGGCTTCCAAGTCGTCGGTGATCGCCTTCTCGTCCGCGACGGCACCCAGCTCCCCGACGTTTGCCTTCTGAGCGGAGCCACGACCGGGGAGTTCTCCCGTCGCCGCAAAAAATTCCGAGCCTACACCGCCTGGCATTACCTCGGTCTTCTTCTTATCCCGATCCACCTTTTCCTGGCACTGGTCGTCACCGCCATCTGGGGACGCCTCAGCCGACGTCAGGCTCGTATCGATTTTGTCCTCCTGAAAAAACACACCCGCCCCAGACCTCACATCCTCATCCTCTTCGCCCTCTGCATCCTCTCTCTCCTCGGGGCATTTGGCACCATTTTCCTCACTGTGACCAGCTCATCCAGCCATGGGGACCTGGCTGGCTATGTCATTATCGGCCTCGGCACCACCGGCGTGATCCTCGCGCTCATCATCCCCTTTCTCGCCAAACGCCTCATCCCCTCTGCGGGACGCGGGAAAAACGAAATTTTCCTGAAAAAAGTCGCTCCGGAAGCCCTTAGCAAACTCCGCCGCCTCCAAAATTCAGCTCCTAGCCCTCCCACCTCCGCGCCTTCAGCTCAAAACTCTCCAGACTCCCCGCCGCCCGGCGCACCGGAATCCGCAGACTAAACACCTCCTGCAGCTTCTTCGCCAGTTCGGCGCAGGCTGACTCCTCCGCTTCCACCTCCAGGGCGATCTCCGCCAGCGCGCCCTCCCGACTCACGCGCACCCGGTATTCTCCCACCCCCGGCACCCCCCGCACGACTTCATCGACCGCCCCGGGGTACAAATTCACCCCGCGCACGACGACCATATCGTCTCTCCGACCCAAAATCCCGCCCGCCAGCACAAATCCTTCCTCGCCCGCCAAAGAGCGCGCCCGCACCAAATCACCCGTCCGATACCGGATCAGCGGCGAGCCATGCCGACCCAACGTCGTCAGAACCAACTCCCCCGTTTCCCCTTCCTCCACCGCCAAACCAGTCTGAGGATCAATGATTTCCGCCAAATAGGACTCGTGATGAAGCTTCAAACAATCCCGCTCCACGGGATGGGACACCGTCACCGGCCCCACCTCCGTCATCCCGTGATGATCGACCAAGCGCGCGCCCCAGCCCGTCTCCAGTCGCTCCCGCAGCATCGGCAAACTCCCCCCCGGCTCCCCCGCCACGATGATGACTTCCACCCCCATCTCCCGCGCCGACAAACCCAGCTCCTCAGCCACCTCCAAGAGTCGCAGACCATAAGTCGGCGTGCAACACAGGACCTCCGGTCGCAAACGCGCCATCATGGCCAGGCGCGCCTCGCTCCCCAGCCCACCGCCCGGGATGGCCCGCACGCCCACCCGTGTCGCGCTTTCAAAACCAGCCCAAAAACCGAGAAATGGCCCGAAGGAGAAGGGAAAAAAAGCGCTTTTTCCCGCCGCCACGCCCGCCTCCCGCCAGACCCACTCCCAATTTCCCCGCACCCAGGCCCAGCCCTCGGCATCATCCAGCCAGATCATCGGCCGACCACTCGTCCCCGAGGTCTGATGAAAGCGGGTGTAGCTGCGCAAATCCCGCGTCAGATTTCGCCCGTAAGGAGGATACGACGCTTGATCCGCCGCGAGCTCTTCCTTCGTCGTCATTGGCACCCGCCGCGCGAAATCCGACAGGGAATCGACCTGAAAGACGCGACCGAGCTTTTCCTGGTAAAACCGATTCCCGAAGGCCACCGCCTTCAACAAACGGTTCACCCGCTCCAGTTGTCGCTCCGCCAAACTCGTCACCTCATCAGAAAACCAAGACTTGGCATGCACGCCAAGTCTTTTCCGCTTCGGCATTCAACGACCCCGGCCCCGGCGGCGATCTCCCCCGTTGAGGAGGCGCTCTTGCATCTCGGCGCTGAAATCACCGGAGGACTGGATGTAATTGGTCGCCGTCTCGCGATCATCCTGCATCCAACGCCGCACGGTCATGCCGACCGCCCGCTCGCGGTCCCGTTCGTCGCTGATGCTCTGCGCAAGCTGCACGGTCTCCGCACCCGAACCTTGTTGGCTGGACCACAGGTAAGTCTGCACGGCTGAGTCGCGGACCCGGCCACTCTCCTGAGTATCAATCCACTCGCGCGCGCCCTCGGCATCGCGGGAAGCCCAGTTCATCATGACGTCCCGCATCGAATCACGCTGAACCTCTTCGCTGGCATTTTTTGCCAACCACGCGACAGCCGCCTGGGGGTCTTCCTTCGCCAGTTCACCCGCGACATCGTCCGTGATGCGGTCGCGTTCCTCGCCTTCCGGCATGGCCAATAGCTTGTCGGCAGCTCCCGCCGCATCGACACTCGCCAGACTTTCCAAAGCGGTCGCCGTGGCTTCGTTTTTCTCGTCACCACTCAGCGTATTGAGCCAGGACTCGGTCGCGGCCCAATCCGTTTTCGCCCACTGTTCGGCAATCGATTCCAGCGCCTCACCGCGCGAATCGCCTTCCAGACCGGCTGCGATCGAAGCCGCTTCCGCCGGATCTTCTTTGGCCATTTGAGTGATGACACTCGCCGTGGCGCTGGCGGCATCACGCCCTTCCAAGCCCTGCGCCCAGTTCAAAGCGGCGTTCGGATTCTGCTTCGCCCACTCGGCGGCGATCGTTCCCGCCGCGCTCATACCACGACCGGGACCCCGTCGCCCGCCCTGCATCATGCGGAACTCGTTCGGGTTGTCCTGAAAATACTTTGCCGCGTTCACGGGGTCGGCACTGGCCCAGCCCTGCAAGATCGTCGGCTTCACGAAATTTCCCGCCATGCCCATCTCGCTATTCGCGTATTCCATGGCCGCCAGAGGGTCTTTCTCGGACCAGGATGAAAACAGCAAAAAGGACGCCAGCAAGCGCTCGGACATCGGCATCGTCTCCAGTTTCTCAGCTTCCGCCGCGAACTGAGACGCGTCCAAACCCGCATAAAGGTCGATCAAACCCTGCACCCGTCCCGTCTGCGAAGGCTCCGTCAT
>JBNNED010000019.1:0-2998 GCA_050285825.1 Verrucomicrobiales bacterium
ACGAGGACCCGACGAAGGGTGAGAGCTCGCTCGATTACGAGTGGTTGGCGAA
This sequence comes from Verrucomicrobiales bacterium, assembly GCA_050285825.1. Classification (GTDB taxonomy): domain Bacteria; phylum Verrucomicrobiota; class Verrucomicrobiia; order Verrucomicrobiales; family Akkermansiaceae; genus SW10. The sequence goes on from JBNNED010000019.1 coordinate 53, forward strand.
GGGTGCGGGGACGAAGGTTTTTGTCATGGGGGTGTCGCGGATGCGGGAGATTTGTGACTCGCTCATGGCGGCGGGTCTGGCTGCGGAGACGCCGATGGCGCTGAGTCGCTGGGCGACGACGCCCCGGCAGCGGAGCCTGGTGGGGACGGTGGGGACGATTGCGGATTTGGTGGAAGAAACGGGCTTCAAAAGTCCGGCCGTGGCCGTTATCGGTGGCGTGGTGCGCGAGCGGGAGAAGATCAATTGGTTTGAATCGCGTCCTTTGTTCGGCAAGCGGATTGTGGTCACGCGGACGCGCGAGCAGGCGGGGGTGCTGAGTGTGGCGCTGGGCGACGAGGGCGCGGAGGTGGTCGAGCTGCCGACGATTCGGGTGGAAGATCCGGCGGACAAGCGGGCTTTTGCGAAGCTGGTGGCGGAGGCGCACAGCTATGAGTGGTTGATTTTCACGAGTCCGAATGGGGTGGAGAAGTTTTTCCGGGCCTTTTATGCTCTTTACGAGGATGCGCGGAGTCTGGGCGGGCCACGGATTGCCGCTATCGGGCCGAGCACGGCGGCGAAGATCCGGGAGTATCGTTTTACGGTCGATCTGATGCCGGAAAACTATGTCGCGGAGGGATTGGTGGAGGCCTTTGTCAAACAGGGAAGTATCGAGAATCAGACGATGCTGTGGGTGAAGGCGGAGGAGACGCGGGATGTCATTTATCAGGAACTCCTGAAGCGCGGCGTGATCATCGATCAGTGCGTGGCCTACCGCACGGTGCCCGAGACGGAAGATCCGACGGGAGCCGCCGAAAAATTGCGGGCCGAGGGGGCGGAGATGGTCACTTTCACGAGTGGCTCGACGGTGGAGAGCTTTTTCGACATGGGCATTCCCTGGCCGGAGGGCTGTGTCGCGGCGAGCATCGGGCCGGTGACGACGAAGGCCTTGCGGGCGGCGGGGGTGAAGGAGATCGTGGAAGCCGAGAAAAGCGATATTCCGGGGCTCGTGGCCGCGGTGAAGGCCTATTATGCGGGCGAGTCAAAATGAGATTGGAAGACGATGAGTGAGCGCAGGTGTCAGGTGTCGTATCCGGGGCTTTACGAAGGCTCGGAGAAGAAATTCGCCCAACTTTATCCGCTGCCGGGGGTGAAGGGGAGTCCGCGCCTGATGGTGGGTCGGCGGGAGTGGCTTTCGCTCCCGGACATCGGGGTGCTTTCGGTGCATGCGAAAGTCGATACCGGCGCGCGTTCCTCTTCGCTTCACGCCGAGGAAATCGAGGTTATCGAGCGCGAGGGCGCGGAGTGGGTGCGCTTTGTGACGCACGAACGGCACGGCAAAAAGATCGAGGTGAGCTGCCCGGTGAGTGGTCGGAAAACCGTGAAGAGCTCGAACGGGGTCTCGCAGAAACGGGTTTTTATCGAGACGGTGGCGCGGACGGCGGGAGGGCTTGAGTGGCCCTTGAGCCTGAGTTTGGCGAGTCGGGGGGAGATGAAGTGCCCGCTGCTGCTGGGTCGGCAGGCGCTGACGGGGCGGTTTGTGGTCGATGTCCAGCGGACGAACTTGCTGGGCTCGGTGCATCAGTTGGAGCATCCGCATTGAGGACGGAGGGGTGGAGGAGAATGGCTTTGAGCAGCGCCGGTAGCGACCAATCGCTGCTCGTGAGGGTGTGGGCGAGGTGATCGAGGGTGTCGGGATCGTGCGGAAGGGCGCCGTCGGGTGAGAAATCCCCGGGGGTCTTGGTCAGGCTGAGGCCGGTGAGGGCGTGGTAGAAGCGGTGGGCGAGAACGCGGGCGCATTGGGGGTCGGCGAGGGCGGTTTCTATGATGGCCAGGCGATTCTCGGGGCTGAGTTCGGGTGAGCTCATGACGGCGGCTTGCGTAAGGCTCGTCTCGATCTCGGCGAGCTCGTTTTCTTGAAGGGCGAGTTGGTTCTGGAGTTGGCGGGCGGGCGGGTGGAGGGCCGAGAAGAAATAGCTTTCGAGAGCTTCGCGCGCGGCCTCGGGACTGGTCAGGCTTTGGCCGTCGGCAAGATGGCGGATTTCCAGGGTGCTGAGGGCGCGGGCGTGGAGGGAGATTTCATCGATGGCCCCGTCCTGGAAACCGAGGAGGGCGGGGTGGCCGCCGAGGTGGAGGGTGTCGGGCTGGAATGCGCTCGTGAGGCGGAGAGAGCTTTGATCCACGGCCTTCGCAGGGACTTTCCGGCCGTTGAGGAAGAGGCTGAGGCCGCTGCTCTGGCGGGAGCCGTCGGAGCGGAGGGCGAGGTGGAGCCAGGTGTCGACGGGGAGGGCGAGGGGCGGGCTTTTCTGGCTGATGGCGTTGCCGGGACTTTCGAGGCTGAAGGTGGCTTGCAGGGTGTTGTCTTGGAGGATGAGGAAGAGGCCGCGGGTGGGATCGGAGGGCTGGTCGGTGGCGGCGAGGAGAGTGAGGGCTTCGGGTCGCGGGGCGGGGGTTTTCAGCCAAAATGAAATGGTGAAGGGGCTGTGGGGGCGAAGGTCAAGGAGGTCGGCGGCGAGATCGAGGTGGTTTTGGCCGTTGAAACGGAGGGCTTGGCCGTGGAGACCGGTAATGGCTGCGGGCTCGCCCTGACCTTCGGCAGGCGGGGCGGGGTCGACGGCATCGCTGCGGAAAGGAGCCGGGCCGTCGAGGCGGTAGTGGGCGCGGAGGTCGGGAATGGGGCTGAGCCGGTCGCTCTGCGCGAGCCAGCTTTGGAAATCGGGCCGACGCCGGGTCTGGTTTTGGTCGATTTGCAGCCGGGTGGCCTCGCGCATGGTGCGCAGAGCCTGGAGCTCGTTGAGCTGATCCTGGTTGGGAAAGGCGAGGAGGGGTTCGCCGGGGACGGGCCGGGAAGGGTTTTCGTGGTGCGCGCGGAAGGCGCTAGCAGGGAGGTTTTTCTCTTCGGCGTAGAGAAATCGGGAGAGGTAAGCGGGGCGGGATTCGGCGGGCTGGGCGCGCAGGAATGAGGTGGCG
>JBNNED010000020.1:0-10947 GCA_050285825.1 Verrucomicrobiales bacterium
CACCAAAGAACACGAATTCACCCACGCCCTCACCCTCGGCCTCTTCGACTACATGCGCAAAAGCCACTCCAACGGCTTCATCGTCTCCCTCAGCGGCGGCGCCGACTCCGCCGCCTGCGCCTGCCTCGTCCACCTCATGCACACCATCGCCCGCCACCACCTCGGCCCCGAACTCGGCGGGAAATGCCCCCCCCGGGACATGCCCGAGCTCCTCCTCACCGCCTACCAGGCCACCGAAAACAGCGGCGACACCACCCGTCACGCCGCCAAACAACTCGCCACCGCCCTCCGCGCCACCCACCACGAACTCGACCTCGCCCCCATCCACCAAAACTACCTCGACCTCATCCAAAACGCCCTCGGCCACCCCCTCACCTGGGACCAACACGACCTCACCCTCCAAAACATCCAGGCCCGCCTCCGTGCCCCCGGCATCTGGATGCTCGCCAACCTCCGCAGCGCCCTCCTCCTCACCACCAGCAACCGCAGCGAAGCCGCCGTCGGCTACGCCACCATGGACGGCGACACCGCCGGAGGCCTCGCCCCCCTCGGCGGCATCGACAAAGCCTTCCTCCTCCACTGGCTCCGCTGGCTCGAAACCACCGGCCCCCTCATCGGCGACCAGCGCCACCCCATCCCCGCCCTCAAAGCCATCAACACCCAGCAACCCACCGCCGAACTCCGCCCCCCCGAACAACACCAGAACGACGAAAGCGACCTCATGCCCTACCCCATCCTCGACTTCATCGAAAGCGCCGCCATCCGGGACCGCAAATCCCCCGCCGAAGTCCTCGAACTCCTCACCCACACCTACCCCGAACACCCCGCCGATACCCACCGCCACTGGACCCGCCGCTTCTTCACCCTCTGGAGCCGCAACCAATGGAAACGGGAACGCTACGCCCCCGCCTTCCACCTCGACGACGAAAACCTCGACCCCAAAACCTGGTGTCGCTGGCCCATCCTCAGCGGCGCCTTCCAGGAAGAACTCCAAAACCTCTAAACCCACCCCACCACCATGCCCCACAAAGCCCTCATCCTCGTCGACATCCAAAACGACTTCCTCCCCGGCGGCCCCATGGCCGTCCCCGGCGCCCAAGACATCCTCCCCCTCGCCAACCAACTCATCTCACAACACCCCCACACCCTCGCCACCCAGGACTGGCACCCCGCCGACCACGGCAGCTTCACCAGCAACCACCCCGGCTGCCAGAACTACCAACAAATCGACCTCCACGGCCTCCCCCAGACCCTCTGGCCGGACCACTGCATCCAAAACACCGGCGGAGCCCTCTTCCCCCCCGGCCTCCACACCCACAAAATCACCCGCGTCTTCCCCAAAGGCACCCAAAACCACATCGACAGCTACAGTGGCTTTCACGACAACGGCAAACGCCAAAGCACCGGCCTCGCCGACTACCTCCGCGCCCACCACATCACCCACCTCACCATCTGCGGACTCGCCACCGACTACTGCGTCAAACACACCGCCCTCGATGCCATCGCCGAAGGCTTCCAAACCCAGCTCCACCTCCCCGCCTGCCGGGGCGTCGGCCTCCAAGCCGGAGACATCGACCAGGCCCTGCAAGACCTGGTAACACAAGGGGTCGAGATCCGGAGTTGACGAGCTAATCTCCCAAGCTTGTCACGCAGCTGCCTAAAACTACCAGAAGCCACCAGGAAATGGTGAAGAGAGAGCGCCAATCCCGACGGAGCAGGCCCAGAGTGTAGACGATAAAAAGTCCAGCCCCACCAAGAGACAACGCGCATTCCAAAGAGCGCAATAGTTCATTTCCCACCCCCTGCTGTCTCTCTCTGATGAGCAACCACTGCGCACCCAACGAACTCAGGACACTCCCCAGTCCAAAACACAGCCAAAACCACCAACGACTCTTTCCAGTGCCTGACATGCGATCTCAATAAGGCGATATTTTCACTTCTCCAATCGCAAAAAAGCGCGATCCCAACCGACTTGGCATTTAAAACGCTTTAGAGCAGCCACCAATCAGCCCGTCGCCCCCGAATGTCCATCCACTGCGCCCTGCATCATCAGACCTCCTACCAATACGCCGAGCCCGTCATCCTCGGCCCCCAGATCATCCGCTTGCGGCCTGCCGCGCACTCCCGCACGGCCATTCCGGCCTACTCGCTGAAGATCACGCCGGAGAAGCACTTCCTGAACTGGCAGCAGGATCCGCAGGGGAACTTCCTCGCCCGCCTCGTCTTCCCCGAGCCGGTGCGCGAGCTGCGCATCGAGGTGGACCTCATCGCCGACCTGGCGACGATCAACCCCTTCGATTTCTTTTTGGAGGAGGAGGCCCGCACGCATCCCTTCAGCTACCATGCGGATCTCGGCGAGGAGCTGCGGCCCTACCTCGCGGGACAGAATACGGACAACTTCCGCCTGCCGGCCTTCAATGCCTTTTTCGACCAGCTCCCCGTGGAGAAGAACATGCCGACGAATGACTTCATCGTCGCCCTCAATCAGGCGGTGAACGAGGCCATCGATTACACCATCCGCCTCGAACCCGGGGTGCAATCCCCCGAGGAGACGTTGAAAAAGGGCACGGGCTCGTGCCGGGACTCCGCGTGGCTCCTCGTCCACCTCTTACGAAAGGCCGGCGTGGCCGCGCGTTTCTGTTCCGGCTACCTGATCCAGCTGAAGGCGGACCAGAAGCCGACAGGAGACGGCCCGGCGGGACCGGAGAGCGACTTCACGGATCTGCACGCCTGGGCGGAGGCTTATCTACCCGGCGCGGGCTGGGTCGGGCTGGACCCCACCTCGGGGCTCCTCGCCGGAGAAGGGCACATCCCGCTCTGTTCGGCGGCGCATTTCAAGAACGCGGCCCCCATCAGCGGCTCGCTGATGACGACGAAGAAGATCAAGACGGAGTTCGACTTCGACATGCGGGTGGAGCGCATCCGGGAGACGCCGCGCGTCACCTTGCCCTACACCCCGGCCCAGAGCGAGGCCATCGACCGCCTCGGGCACTCGCTGGATAAAAAGCTCGCCGCGCAGGACATCCGCCTGACGATGGGGGGCGAGCCGACCTTCGTCTCTGCGACGGACATGGAGGCCGCGGAGTGGAACACGGCCGCGCTGGGGCCGACGAAAGAGCTGCACGCCGACCAGCTCCTGCGCCGCCTTTATCAGAAGTTCGCCCCCGGTGGTTTCCTCCACCACGGGCAGGGCAAGTGGTATCCCGGCGAGGAGCTCCCGCGCTGGGCCTTCACGGCCTACTGGCGGCGGGATGGCAGCCCGATCTGGCGGGATCCCGGCCTCTTCGCGGATCACCGGGTCGATTACGGGCACGGGCACAAGGAGGCCAAGGCCTTTGCGCAGGTTCTCGCGGGGGAGCTTGATCTGGATCCGGCGCACCTCCGCACGGCCTATGAGGACCATTATTATTATCTGTGGAAGGAGAGCCGCCTGCCGGTGAATGTGGACGTGAGCGATCCGCGCCTGGGGACGAAGCTGGAGCGGGCGGCCTTGGCCAAGGTCTTCGAGCAAGGGCTCGGCAGCCCCGTCGGCGAGCTGCTCCCCCTGGCCCATGATCCCCACAGCGGGAGCTGGATCACGGGGCCGTGGCACTTGCGCAGCGCGGAGCTGCTCCTCGCGCCGGGAAATCACCCGATGGGTTACCGCCTGCCAGTCAATGGCCTGCCGTGGATCAGCCAGACGGACCAGCCACTGGCGGACGTCTTCGATCCCTCCATCCCCCGCCCGCCGCTGCCGGCGGAGCAGCACATTCCCCAGGCCTTGCACGCCGCGAGGCTCCAGCCCGGAGCGCCCTCCCCCATCCGCGGGCAGGTGCCGGGGCTGGCCGGAGAAGCGGGCGGAGAGGAGGCCCGGGAGCGCGCCCGCCGGAAGGCGCAGGAGAAGGCGCTCAGCCCGCCGGAATTCCAAGAGTCCGCCGTGGGGCGCATCCGCATGGGGCTGTGCATCGAGCCCCGGGAGGGCCGCCTGCACATCTTCCTCCCGCCGATCGAGGACACGGGGGCGTATCTGGAGCTGGTCGGGGCCATTGAGCGCAGCGCGAAGGAGCTGGGCACGCCCGTGCGGATCGAGGGTTACCGCCCGCCACCGGATCCGCGCATCAATTCCTTCTCGGTGACGCCCGACCCCGGAGTCATCGAGGTCAATATCCATCCCTCGACGAGCTGGGAGGAGCTGAGCGAGCGCACGCGCACGATTTATGAAGAGGCGCGCAATATCGGGCTCGGGACGGAGAAGTTTCTGGAGGACGGGCGGCATTCCGGCACCGGCGGGGGGAATCACATCGTCCTCGGCGGGGAGAGCCCGCTGGACTCGCCCTTTTTACGTCGCCCGCACCTGCTGCCCTCCCTCATCACGTATTTTAACAACCACCCCGCGCTCTCTTACCTCTTCTCCGGGCTCTTTCTGGGGCCGACGTCCCAGGCGCCGCGGCTCGACGAGGCCCGCCATGAGAACCTCTACGAGCTGGAAACGGCCTTCGCGGCTCTCCCGGAGGGTGACAGCACGCTGGATCATTCCCAGTGGCTCATCGACCGCGTCCTGCGCAATCACATGGTGGACATGACGGGCAATACGCACCGCTCGGAGATCTGCATTGACAAGCTCTTCTCGCCGGGGAGTGCCAGCGGGCGCCTGGGGCTCGTCGAGCTGCGGGGATTCGAGATGCCCCCGCACCCGGAGATGTCCCTCGCGCAGCAGTTGCTGATCCGGGGCCTCATTTCCCGTTTCTGGGATCATCCCTACCGGCAGAAGCCCGTCCGCTGGGGCAGCGCGATCCATGACAAGTGGCTCCTGCCTCATTTCCTGAAGGACGACTTGCAGGACATCATCGCGGACTTGCGCGAGCACGGTCTGCCCTTTGATGCGGACTGGTTCCAGCCGCACCATGAGTTCCGCTTCCCGCTGCTCGGGGAGTATGACCAGCGTAATATCCACCTGGAGATCCGCCAGGCCATCGAGCCCTGGCATGTGCTGGGAGAAGAGCAATCCAGCACCGGCACGGCCCGCTACGTCGATTCCTCCGTCGAGCGCATCGAGCTCAAGGCCAGTGGCTATGAGGACAGCCGCTACCGTCTGACCTGCAACGGCCGACCGCTGCCGCTGCACCCCACGGGGCGGCGCGGGGAGTACGTGGCGGGGGTGCGCTACCGGGCGTGGAGTCCGCCTTCCGCCCTGCATCCGACGCTGCCGGTGAATTCTCCGCTGACATTTGACTTGATCGATACCTGGAACGAGCGCTCGCTGGGCGGCTGCCAGTATCACGTCGTCCACCCCGGCGGGCGGGCCTATGATGACATCCCGCTGAATGCCTTCGTCGCCGAGAGCCGGCGGCGGTCGCGCTTTTTCACGATTAACAAGAGCCCGGGGAAGGTGAGCCCGCCCGAGCCCCTGCCGGAAAAGGACTACCCCTTCACCCTGGACTTGCAGCGTGCGCCGCGCCACCCCGCTTAAAAAAAGAAGGGAAAGCGCGGCGGTGCTCGACCTGAGCGGTCTTCTCCCCTAAACCGAGGCTTGACCGTGATGCCGATGCAAAGCCAGCAACAAAGCCAGAGCCTGCCCTCGCCCTTCCCCTATCAGGGATTGCCCGGGCGAGAGGATGAATATCTGCGCCAGCTGGGCCGCGCCGAGAACCCCTGGCTGCCGCTGGGCCGTCACTTGGGGGAGCTGGGGCCGGAGGGGCTGGCGCGGGCGTGGAAGCGCGGGGAGGAGATGCTGCGGGAGAATGGCATCGCCCATAATCTCTTTCCGGGAACGCCGGCCACGGAGCGGCGCTGGGACCTCGATCCCCTGCCCCTCATCCTCCCCTACCGGGAGTGGGAGGAGCTTTCGCGCGGGCTCATCCAGCGCGCCCGGGTCTTGAACTGCCTCTTGCAGGATGCCTACGGCGGGCAGGAAACGCTGCGCAACGGGCTGCTGCCGCCGGCCCTCCTGCACGCACACCCGCACTACCACCATCCATTGCGCGGCTTGCCTGATCCGGAGAAGCCCTTGTTACACCATTACGCGGCGGACCTCGCGCGGGATGCGAGCGGGCGCTGGACGGTCATCGCGGACCGGACGGAAGCGCCGAACGGGACGGGCTTCGCCCTGGAGAACCGCATCGTGCTGAGCAACGTCTTTCCGGACACGGCGAAGGAGAGCAATCTGATCCGCCTGGCGGGCTATTTCCAGAAGCTCAGCGGCACGCTGCAGGGCCTCGCCCCGGCCGGGGTGGAAAACCCCAAGACGGTGTTGCTGACGCCCGGCCACGGGGACCGCGCCTACTTTGAGGATGCCTTTCTCACCCGTTATCTGGGGCTGACCTTGGCCACGGGCGGGGAGCTGACGGTGCGGGGAGACCGCCTCTATTTAAAGACGGTGCGCGGCTTGCAGCGGGTGCATGTGCTCATCCGCCGCATTCCGGGCCACCACAGTGATCCGCTGGAGACGCCGACGCGCGCGATCACGGGCATCCCGGGGCTGACCCAGGCCATCCGCGCGGGAAGCGTCGTCGTCTTGAATCCACCGGGCACGGGCCTGCTGGAAGCGCCGGCCTTCCTGCCATATTTACCTGCCGCCGCCCGTCATTTCCTGGGCGAGGAGCTGCTGCTGCCGTCGATCGAGACTCATTGGGGAGAAGACGCGGCCCGGGCTTTTGAGAGCCTGGAACATGCCGTCGTCAAGAACGCCCATGTGCGCCACCGCCAGGCGCCGGTGCTGAGCCGCGGGATGGATGCGGGACGGCGGGCGGAGCTGGGGCGGGAGATCGCACGGGCGCCGCAGCGCTACTGTGTGCAGCGGGAGATGGATTTCTCGACGAGTCCCTGCTGGGTGGAGGGCCGGATCGAGGCGCGGCCGGTGGCGCTCCGCCTCTTTCTCTATGCGGATGAGCACGGCTACCATGTCATGCCGGGCGGGCTGGTGCGCTCCGCGAGCCAGCCGGACGGGCTGCCGGGGCTGTCTCCGAGCCGCCACACCTTCACAAAAGACCTGTGGATCCCGGCTCCGGAGCATCAGGAGAACCCGCAGTTGACGAACCTGCCGGTGCGCATTTCCACGCGGCGGCGCAGTGGGGCGCTCTCCAGTCAGGCGGCGGATAACATGCTGTGGATCGGGCGCTATTCCGAGCGGGCGGAGTTCGCCACCCGGGTCATTTTGGAAGCGGTTTTAGCGGCGACGACGGAGCAGGAGACGCCGGATATCCCCGCCCTGCCGCCACTGCTGGCCACGTTGGCGAAGTTTGACTACCTCAGCGCCCGGGATGCGAAGAACCTGGCGCGGCGCAGTGACCGCCCGCAGCTCTGCGCGAGCCTCGGGCAGCTCTTTTTCCACCGGGAGGAGCCGCCCGCGCCGCCCCTGGACAGTATTCCGCAGAACCTTTCCCGCCTCCACCACCTCGCGTCCTATGCGCGGGACCGCCTCTCGAATGAGACCTGGCGCATCATCCAGAAGCTGGAGAAGCTGACCCACGCGCCCGCCCCCGGGAGCCTCCTGGAGCTGCGCCCGCATCTGCAGCGCGCCATCCTGCTGCAGTCTTCCTTCAACGGGACGTGCCGGGAGAATTTGACACGCTCGGAGAGTTGGCGCTTTCTCAATATCGGGCGGCGCCTGGAGCGCAGTGCCTGGCTCTGCACGCTGGGGACGGAGATTCTGGCGAAGCCGAGCCCGGCCATTCTCGATTCCGCCCTCTCCATCACGGACAGCACGCTGACCTACCGCTTCCGCTATCAGGGCGCACCCCAGCCGCTGCCCGCCCTCGATCTGCTTTTGGCGGACCCGGATAACCCGCGCAGCCTCCGCTATCAGCTGGCCGATCTGGAGGAGTCTTTCCGCGATCTCCCGCCTCCGGCGGATGACCGCACGCCGCGCCCGCCGCACCGCGCGATTCTGAAGGCCCTGAACTTCCTCCAGACGGAGCTGCTCGATGCGCCGGATGAGGAGAGCGAGGCGGCTTTGCTGGGCAAGGTGCGCGCTTATCTCGACGAGCTGGCCGAGACGCTGCCACAGGTCGCCGAGCAGCTCACCTGGGAGTTCTTTACCCACGCCACCTACACCCAATCCTGACCCCCCGCCGTGCGCTACACCATCCACCACCAGACGATTTACCACTACGAGGAGAAGGTCTCTTACTCCCACCATCTGGCGCGTCTGAGCCCGGCGGCGACGCCCCGCCAGAGCCCGCTTTCCGCGCGTTTGCAGGTGTCTCCGACACCGGACATTCTCAGCCAGCACCGGGACCACTTCGGGAATCAAACGAGCTTTTTCTCGCTGACGACGCCCCACCGGGAGCTGCGCATCGACAGTTATTGTGAGATCGAGGTGGACCAGCGGGCGGCGGAGCTCCCGGAGCTGTCTCCGCCCTGGGAAGAGCTGGCCAATGGCTTGGCGCAGGGCACGGGACCGGCGGAGCTGGAGGCGCGGCAGTTCACTTACCCGTCCCCGCTCTGCCCGACGAGTGCGGAGCTGGCCGCTTATGCGCGACGTTCCTTCGGGAAAGGGGTGCCGCTGATCGAGGCGGCGCGGGATCTCAACGAGCGGATTTTTGATGACTTCAGCTTTGATAACAGCGCGACGACGGTGAGCACGCCGGTCAGCGAGGTCTTTGCGAAGCGCGCCGGGGTGTGTCAGGACTTCGCCCACCTCCAGCTTTCCTGCCTGCGTTCTCTGGGGCTGCCCGCCCGCTATGTCTCGGGCTATCTCCGCACGGATCCGCCGCCCGGCAAACCCCGGCTCATCGGCGCGGATGCCTCGCACGCGTGGATCGAGCTTTTTCTGCCGGGCAGCGGGTGGCTGGGCTTTGATGCCACGAATAATGTCATCCCGGCCGGACATCATATCATTGTGGCGCGGGGGCGGGATTATCAGGACATCAGCCCGATTCGGGGCACCGTTTATGGAGGGGGCGCGCAGCGGCTGGAGATCGGGGTGACGGTGACTCCACACGAGGACAAGGCGCTTTTATAAGTCCCCGAGGTAGTCCGGGGAGCTTTCCCATTGGGCCGAGGGGGGCACGGTGGAGCTGCGGTAGTGGAGGACGCCGCCGACGCCGCCGGCATGGGAGCCACCGAGGGCGGGAGCTTCGGCATGATCGGGGAAGAGGTAGCGGCGTTTTCGCTCGGCGAGGGTGCGCCCCCACCAGGCGAGGAGGAGGATACCGGTGAGGGTGGCGCCGATGGAGAGAAGGCGGAGGAGGCGGCGCGCCCAGTCGACCGATTCTTCCGCAAGGGGCTCCCGATCCTCCGCAAGAGGGCGGGCTTCGGTCTCGGCGGGGTTCAGTTTCGCCAGTTCTTTTTCCATCCAGTAGAGGCGGATGGAGAGCTGGATGGAGAAGCTCTCAAGCTGGGAGGTGGGGTCGGATTTTTCGAGGGCTTCTTCGACAGCGAGGCGCAGGGCGGAGCGGCGGGCGTCTTGCGGGACGGCGTTCCGGACGGCATCACTGTAGGCGATCTGGGTTTTTTCCGGCATGCCCATGAAGTAGGCGACGACGGCGACGTGTTCCTGGTCCGGGAAGTGCCGGGCGAGGAGGGCGCGCGCGCTCATGCCTTCCGGGAGTTCCTGTTTGACGTCGAAGAGGTAGAAGAAGACGTCCACTTCGGAATCACGGGCGTGGTAGTCGAGGAAGGCCTCGCGGTCCCGCAGCTCTTGCATGGAGAGGAGGTGCTGGGGGTCGACGAGATAGCCGCCGGGTTTTTCCTCGAAGTAGGAGGCAAGGAACTCGGCGGCGATGGTGGTGGGGTATTGCTCGACGGGTTCGGGCTCGGGCTCGGGAATGTCCGGTTCGGCGGGCTCGGCGGGCTGGTCGAGGTCCGCAAAGAGCTCAAAGCGGGCGGCCGGGCCGATGAGGGTGCTGCCGGGGACGATCTCCCCTTCCTGGAGGCGTTGCCAGTCTTCTTCGGTCCACTCCGGGAGGTCCTCAAGGGCGGGGAGCGGGCTGAGGGCGCAGAGGAAGAAGGTGAGGAGGAGGCGGCGGATCATGGCGGGCCTCCTTTCTCTTCGCCGGGCGGGGGCGCGGGTGAGAAGTCGGCACGCAGGGCGCGGCGGGACTGTTTTTTCAGAGAGTGGGAGGTTTTTTTAATGATGGCCCGCAGCGCGCGGAAATATTCCCCCTGGAGGAGGTAGGGGTGCCCCGCCGCGAGGACTTCGAAGCTGAGGCGCTCGGTCCAGAAGGGGGCGAGGCCGCGGCCGAGGGTGAGGCCCATTTCCTTGCCGTTGACGTCCATGACGAGGAGGATGCCGTGCTCGTTACTCCGCCCCGCGCCGACGTCCATGTAGCGGGCGCGGTTGAGCATCCAGAAGCCGAAGCGGCGGATGCCGGGCATTTCCTGGAAGGCGCCGATGTAGATGGCGAAGAAGACCTGCGGGAACTGGTCCTCGAAGCGCTCCAGGAGCATGCGCAGCGGCTCGCGCTCCCGGGAACGCAGGACGCCGGCGGAGTCGGTGAATTTCCGCAGGCAGACCTCTTCCGCGCCGAAGACTTCCTCGGCCTCAGCCATGGAGAAGCCGCAATGCGGGCAAACTTCCGCCCCCCGGTGGATTCGCTGCACACAATGCGGACATTTCATGAAGAAGATCGGTCGGAGAACCCGCGGTCGGCTGGGGCCGGGCGGCCACGGGCTTTGGCCGGAGTTACCAGGTGAGGGGGAGGCCGAGGCGGCCGGCCATGTCGAGCAATTCATCCCGCATGGGCCATTCATCGGGGCGCTCGCTGACTTCATGGCGCTTGCTGGCGCCCTTGAGGGTCATGCAGCCGGTATTATCGCCGATGGCGCGGACGGCTTCGACTTCCTCCGGGCTGAGGACGGCGTCTTCCGGAAGGGCGGCGAAGGCGCGGATTTGGTCTTCGATGGCCATTTTCCCTTCTCCGGATTCCTGGATGAAGGTGGGGACGGTGCTTTTGACCGGGCTTTGGGAGAGGTTCCAGGCGGCGGCGAACTGGAGCATGTCGAGGCCGTGGCGCTCGGCGATGGGGC
>JBNNED010000021.1:0-2639 GCA_050285825.1 Verrucomicrobiales bacterium
GTCTGGTCCGGTAGGCTCATCCCCCAAGCAAGCATTTCTTCCGTCCGCTGCAAGTTTTCCTCACAAAATGACCGGAAAAATGTCGTTTCTGAGGCTCTCCTCAGGCGAGCAGGACGAGGGCCAGGGAGAGCATCATGAGGAGGGCGCCGGCGAGTTGGCTGCCACGGAAGCGCGGGTTCGTTTTCCGGTGAAGCCACCAGAGGAAGAGGACGGCGAGGAGGCCGCGCGAGCTGTAAACGACGTTGCTGAGCGTCGGTTCCTGGTAACGGGTGAAGGCGATGTTCACGATGAGGGCCTGGCTACCGAAGATGAGTCCGGCGAGGAGGGCGGGTCGGAGGGCGGCGGGGCGCAGGAGGGTGCCGGGCAGGGCGGCGGAGCGGGCGAGAAGGAGGGTGAGCGAGAGAAGGCCGCAGGACGCCATCATAAGCACGAGCCAGCGCTGGCCGCCGATCTGAACCGATTGCCAGCCTGTCATGAAGTCGGTGAGGCCGAAGAAAACGCAGGCCGCCAGGGTGAGGAAGACGGTGTTGCGGTGTTCTTTCCAGCCGGCGAGGCTGGCTCCGGCGACGAGGTAAACGGCGAGGACGGCGAGGATGACGCCGCCGAGGAGTGGCCAGCTGAGTTCCTCCAGCCCGACAAGAAAGGAGAGGGCGGCGAGGAGGATGAGCTTGAGGCCCATGGCGGAGGAGTGAACGGCGATGTCTCCGCTTTTGACGGACTGGACGGAGAACCATTGCCCGAGGAAAAAGCCCGCTCCGGCAGCGATGGCGAGAAAATCAACGCCCTGCAAAGTCCAGCCGCCGGTGGGTCGGAGAAAAAGGAGAAAGATGCTGACGCTGAGCAGGTTGGACAGGCAGGTAATATCGGTGGGGCGCGCCCCAGCCTTGGCGCTGCGCTGGATGGCGTGGCTGAGGAAGGGATGAAGGACGGCTCCGATGAAGGGAAGCCAGATCGCGCCGCTGAGAAATTCCATGAGATCGTGTTTTTAAGTGGAGCCGTGCTAATACCAATTCGCAAAACGATCTGGTAGAATGGAGAGTTTCATCTTCTGTGGATGTCCGGCTGCGCATTTTCTGAAGATGCTGGTCGTTTTTCGGTAAAATCGGCGTTGTTTGTTGCTTGTGGTGCGAGCACCACGCGCGCCTCACGCCTTGATTTTCCTCGAAAACCGACTCAGCCATTCTACCGGTTAGTTTCGCTCATTGGTATAATTTTAGGAAAAGAGGTGCTGGTGAGCTTTGGTTTTTGAGTTTTTGAACATTTGGTTTTTCGCGCGATGATAGCGAGCAGGGATCGAATCTCCATTCAGTGTCTACGGGCGAGATGCCTATACTCCTTGAGCATTAGCCTTTAATGAGCATGCGGGTGCCGGCGATGATGAGGACGATGGCGAAGAGGCGGGTGAGGTGTTGGTTGGAGAGCGAGCGCATGAGGTCGCTCCCGAACCAGGAGGCGAGCGCGGCACCGAGTCCGGTGAGGGCGACGAGGCGCCAGTCGATGAGTTTTTCGGAGTTGAGTCCGTTGTTGAGGGTGCTGGCACTGGCGGTGATGATGATGACGGCGAGGGAGGTGGCGACGGCTTGTTTTTGGCTCAGGCCGAGGATGGCGGTGAAGGCGGGAACGAGGAGGATGCCGCCGCCGACGCCGCAGAGGGCCCCGAGCAGACCGGCTGCGATGCCGACGAGAGTGGTGATGAGCAGGAGTTTCATGGGAGAAGTAGGAAGTAGAGAGTAGGGAGTAGGGAGGGGGATCAGACGAGGCGGGCGATGAGTTTGTGGAGGACGAGGCGGTGGTCGAGCGAGGAGGTGACGAGGGCTTTGTCGGCTTCGAGGCAGTGGGCGAGCGATTGCTGGAGCTGGGCGAGGGTGAATTTGCGCGCGGCCTGGGCCGCCTGGAAGAGCCCCCAGGCGTTGATTTCGCCGTCTTTTTTGCGTGGAAGGACGGCCGCTTTTTCCGGCGGGAGGCGTTCGAGGGAGCCCTGGAAGGCGCGGTAGTTCGCCGTCGAGACCGAGCCGGCGCTGGTGGCGAGCTTGGCGTAGAAGAGGTTGCGCACGGTGGGGATGATGGAGGCGCGGATGAGGGCGATGGCGCTTTCGCCGCCGTGGAGCTGCTCGTCGATGAGCTGGATGGCACGCGCGGGCTGGCGGGCTTCGAGGCTGCGGGAGATTTCCCAGATGACGCCTTTGCGGCTGAGGGGGACGAGTTTTTGGACGGTGGCGAGGTCGATTTCGCGTTCGTCGGGCCCGAGATAGAGGTCGATTTTTTTCAGTTCGCTGGTGATCTGGCGGGTGTCTTCGGCGCAGAGCTGGACGAAGAGGTCGAGGGCGTCCGGGGCGAGTCGCAGGCCGAGAGATTTCGCTTCGCGGCTGACGAGGGAGGCGACTTGATCCTCCCAGCCGTCTTTCGAGATGTCGATTTTATCATAAACGCGGCATTCGGCGTTCTTGTTGAGCCATTTGTAAAAGGCGCGGCGCTTGTCGATGCCGGAGGCGCTGAGGAGGAAGGTGACGCCCTCGGGGAGGCCGCTTTTGAGGACTTCGAGGAGGTTTTCGACGCCCGTTTTGGCTCGCTCGCTGCCGCCGGTGCGGTCGTCGGCGAGGAAATTGGCATTTTTGAGCCAGACGACTTTCGCCCCGCCG
>JBNNED010000022.1:0-2940 GCA_050285825.1 Verrucomicrobiales bacterium
GAACTCGGTGGGCGTTTCCGGTGGTGTCGCTGGCTTGCTCGGTTTTTTGCTCGTTTTTGAAACGCTTCACCGCGAGCTGGTCCCGAAAAACGCCCGGCGACGACTCCTCGCGACCCTGGGATTGATGATTCTTATCGGCGGACTCGGCGTCCGTTTCATCGACAACGCCGCGCACGCCGGCGGCCTGCTTGGTGGCATGCTTTATGCCTTCGTCGTGTTCCCGAAATCGTCCTCCCCGCTGCGACCGAAACCGCTGACGCGCGACCGGGTTGTCGGCTCCGTTTGCGGGCTCATCCTGCTTTACGCGGGGGGGCTAGCCGTGCTAAAAATGGCCGCTCCCTGAACGATGTTGCCCGAACTGAAAACGCCGATTCCCGGCCCGGCCTCCCGCCACCTCGCACAGGACTTGCGGGCTTATGAATCGCGTAATGTGACCTACGTCGATGAATCCTGGCCGGTTTTCTGGGAGCGGGCGCATGGCGTGAACGTCTGGGATGAGGACGGAAACCGTTTTCTCGACCTCACCAGTGCCTTCGGCGTGGCGGGCTTGGGTCACAATCACCCGGCGCTCGTGACGGCCATGCGCGCGCAAAGCGAAAAACTCCTGCACGGCATGGGTGACGTCCACCCCACGCGTCTCAAGGCGCAGGTGTGTCGCCGACTCGCCGAGCTGACTTTTGGGCGATGGATGGGGGAGGCGGGCAAGGTCATTCTCGCCAATTCGGGCTTCGAGGCGGTCGAAGCGGCTCTGAAAAGCGCGCGTCTGGCGAGTGGGCGGCGCGGGGTGCTGGCCTTTGAGAATGCCTATCATGGCTTGGGCTACGGGAGTCTCCTCGGCGGGGGCTTCGCCAAATTCCGCGAACCCTTCGCCGACCAACTCGTGCCTCTGACGCAGCGGCTCTCCTTCCCAAGAAACGCTGAGGAGCTGGAGCGCTTTCAGGCGGATCTCGCCAAAGTCGATGCGGGAGAAATCGGGGCGCTTCTCGTCGAGCCAATTCAAGGACGGGGCGGGAAAATCGTCCCCCCGGCCGGTTTTCTCAAGCTTCTGCGCACCTGGTGCGACGCGCAGGGCGTGGTCTTGATTTTTGATGAAATTTTCACGGGTTTCAATCGCACCGGACGCCTCTTTGCCTGCGAGGAAGAAGGCGTGTGGCCGGATCTCATCTGTGTCGGTAAAGCCCTGAGCGGCGGCTTTCCCATCTCGGCCTGCATCGGACGCGCGGAGCTCATGGACACCTGGCCGGAGTCGCCGGGTGAAGCGCTCCACACCAGCACTTATTTAGGAAATCCCGTGGGCTGCGCCATGGCGCTGGCCGCTCTCGATCTGCATGAAGATGAGCAGTGGCGCGAGCGCGTGCGGACTGCCGGAGCGCTTTTTGGCAAGCTGCTCCCGAGTCTTCCCGGCGTGCGCGAGGTGCGGGGGCGTGGCTTGATGTGGGGGGCGGAAATGGCGGAGCCGATGGGGGAGCTGCTCTCTGCCGCCCTTCAGCGAGGCCTGCTCATGCTGGCGGATGGTCCGCGGGGCGAAGTGCTGTCTTTCACTCCGCCCTTTGTCATCGAGGAGGCGGAAATCCGCTTCGCCATCGAGCAAGTGGGTGAGTTACTGAGTGAGATGCGGAGCTAGTTTCTCCCAGCGGTTATGGAAATCAGGGTTGTCGGCGGCGAGTTCCCCGGCCAATTTTTTCGCGCGCTCCTGCTGTCCGCCCAACCAATAGAGGCACAGGGCTTGTTCGCGCAGGCGATGACTTTCCCAAGCTGTGGAGCTTTCGCTGACACGGGTTTCAAGGGCGCCGAGGTGGGCGCTGAGTGCGCCGGGGTCGCCTTCGGCCGCTCCCGCTTCGGTGAGGCTCGCGCTCGCCCCTTCGTAGAGGCAGCGCCAAGCGTTGATGCTGAGCTGGGAATCATCATCAAGGCGCGGCCGGGAAAGTTCGTAGGCGGCGAGAGCGAACTCGCCTTTCTCAGCCTGCCGACGCGCGGCGGCGAGGAGTTCGGAACTCGCGCGCGGGAGTCCTTCCGGGTGCGCTTCGAGGTATTTGAGATGGCGGGCGAGCCAGATTTGGCGGGCGCGGATGTTGTATCGGGCGCGGCCTTTTGTTTTGAGGAAGGCGTAGGCGCCGTCGAGTTTTTCGAGTGCCATCCGGTTCGCCTCGGGTTCGTCCGGAGCTTGTTTCCAGTCGGATTCCGCGAGAAGCCGGGCGTCGGCCAGGTAGTCGGCGGCGAGGGAGCGGTAGATGCCCAGCCAGGGGAAGTCCTTGTTTTCTTTGTGCTTTGCAAACTCGCCGAGCCAAACCACGGCGGCTTTGGAGTGGCCGCTTTCCCAGTTTTGCAGGGAGAGGGCGAAGCCGCTCATGAGCTGGGCGATGTCGTGAGGTTTCGCCCGGGGGGCCGGGTGGGCGGTGGGTCGGGGGCTGGTGAGCGTGCGGGTGAGTTCGTGGAGGGTGTTGAGAATGGGAGGCTTTTTACGCATGCCATCAAGGCGTTTTTCCAACTGTCGAGCGAGTTTGTCGGCGTCGTTTGAGCGACCGTCGAGCTGGGCGGCGATGATCGCTTCGAGACCGGCCCAGGAAGCGGTTGGTTCCTTGGATTCGGGATCCGCCATGAGTTCGAGGAAGTGCTTTTCGGCGGCGGCGTAGTCTTTTTGAGCGAGGAGCTCGCGCGCGAGTTCCCAAGTTTCGGCGAGGCGGTGGGGCGCGTTCTCGGATTCATCGCCCGCGAGGGTTTTCAGTTCGAGCGTCTCGGCGGTGGCTTCTTCCGAGAGGGTTTGTGCCACTTCAGGTTCCGGAGCGGGGCGTTTCAGGGCCAGAAAGGTCAGCCCGCCGAGGGCGAGGAGGCCGAGCGAGCCGAGGAGGGCGATTTTTTGCCAGCGGCGGCGCTGGTGCCGGCGGGCGAGGCGTTTGCGGCTGTGAACGGGGAGTTCGGTGCCGCTGGCGGCCAGCTCGT
>JBNNED010000023.1:0-6650 GCA_050285825.1 Verrucomicrobiales bacterium
GCGAAATCCCCACCGCCAGCATCAACAAAGCGACAAAACAGCGCATCATTCCTGGCAATATTAAAACTCGAGTCCGGGACCCGTTCCCACCAAGACCTCCGACCCCGCCTTGAAATCGACCTCGCGCACCGGCACGGGCGAGAAATCAAACTCCGCCGAAGCCGGCTGCACCGTCACTCCGTTCTCCTCCCCCGTGTCCGTCATGAGCAACATGCCCAGCATGACCCCGGCGTAGGCCGAACCCACTCCGGCCCCGAGCAACCACTTCATGGCCCCCAGGCGGGCGAAAAACGAGGGCGCGACCGCCTTCTCGCGTGCTGCGGACAAACGACGACTGCGTGCTTCATCGACGAAGCGCACGAAGTAGTCATCCCTTGGTTCCTCATATCTTTTGAGCCGGAGAAGCTCCTGTAATTTCGAAAAATCCTGTCCTTTCATCTCTGTCTGACTCGGTTCAAATTGCTTCATCACAGATATTCCTGCAAATGCCCTTGGAGCTGCTGGTGCGCGTAATACAAGCGGGAACGCACGGTCCCCTCGGACACCCCGAGAATTTTACTAATCTCGGCATGGGGCATCCCTTGAATATCAAACATCGTCACCACGGCTCTATGGTCATCTGACAACGCCTGCAAAGCTTCGTTCAATTTTTTCTGAAGTTCATTCACCCCACTGAGTCGGCGCGGATTGACCTCGTAGCGCAGGTCGATCATCGCAGGATCGTTTTCAATCCCGGAATCGATGTCATTCAGGCTCCAAGTCGCCCGCCGCTTCTTCTTGCGCAGGAAATTCAACGTCATGTTATACGCGATGGTGTAAACCCAGGTGTAGAAGGTCGATTTCCCCCGGAATTTCCCCAGCGATTGGTAAGCTTTGGCGAAAACGTCCTGGAGGAGATCATGGGTGTCATCCCGGTTCGAGGTCATGTGATAGACCATCCCGTAGAGCTTCCGGCTGTAGCGATCCACCAAGACATCGAACGCCCGCGTGTCTCCGGCCTGCGCGCGGCTGACCAGCTCCTCATCCCCCGCTTCGACCTTCCCGTCTTCCTCACTCATGCTCACGCTTCGCTCTCAGTCACAAATATCATCATCGGGCAACGCCGTATCAGACCAAATCATGACCCGCGCGTTCAAAATTCCAAGCAAAAGCGCGCCTCAGCGCGTCCGCTCCAGCGCCACTCCGACCCACTCGGTCTCCGGCAGGATGAATTTTTCCAACTCCACGCGCACCCGTGAAATCGCGAAATCCCGCAGCAGCAGCCCGGCGATCTCACGCACCAAGGTCTCGACCAATAGAAACTCGCTCTTCTCCGCCAGCTCCTTGACGGCTTCAACCATGGCCGCGTAATCCACAGCTTGCGAAAAATCATCCTCCTGCGGAAAACCAGCCTCCGGCTCGACCGTCAAATGCACCCGCAATCTCTGCGGCTCCGCCCGCTCCTCCTCCGGCACGCCGATCCGACACCAGAGCTCGAGCCCGCGCACCCGCACTTCGTCTCTCACCGGACCTCCTTTCCGGCCACTTCCAGCCACGACCGAAAGGCCGCCAAATCCGTCATCATCAAATCAGGGCGCACGGAACTGAGGCGCTCCCGCGAGTCATAACCCGTCAGAACCGCCACCGAGGCCACCCCGCCGAAACGGGCCGTTTCCACGTCATGCACC
Organism: Verrucomicrobiales bacterium; assembly: GCA_050285825.1. GTDB lineage: Bacteria > Verrucomicrobiota > Verrucomicrobiia > Verrucomicrobiales > Akkermansiaceae > SW10. The sequence continues at coordinate 1,668 of JBNNED010000023.1, forward strand.
ATATCCCCGACGAAGCAGGTCTCCGCCGCCAGCAAGCCGTTTTCCTCTAAAATCCGCCCGATGCGCTCGCGCTTGTCAATGACTCCCGCGTGGATGTCTTCGAAAAATTCCCGCACTTGCAGATCCCGCGCCTGCTCCAGAAAGACCCCTTCATCCATACTCGAAAGGACAAACAGGCGCCCCCCTCTCCCGCGCAGCCACTCCAGCATCTCGCGCGCCCCACTCAGCAAGCCCACCCCGTGCCGCGACGCCCGGAAGGCCACCCGAAAATGCTCTTCCAGCTCCGCCATGGCCACTCCCGGGAGCACTTCCTCGTAAAACTCGGTGTAAGGCAGCCGGAAACGCGCGCGGAAGACCTCCTCGCTCATCTCCGCCACGCCGTAGCGCCCCAGCACGACATTGGTCGCATCCAAAGTCGGCGGAAAATCGTTCACCAAGGTCCCCGACCAATCAAAAATAAAATTCCGGTAGCTCATCCCATCACAAATCGAATCGACTTCACCTGGTCCGCCCCCAATTTCTCCTGCAGGCGCCGCAACAAAGGCCGCTTGAGCTGCTCCAAATGAAAACGCATCATCGGCTGCAAGACCTTGAGCGACAAACAGCCTTTCCGCAGGGAGACCGGCAAGGCCTGCCGCGCCACTGCTTCTCCGGCGAGTTCTTTCCACGCCCGGATGACCTCCTCTTCGGTGACCCCGCCCTGCAGGCCCACCTTTTGCATAATTTCCTCCAGCCAGTCGCCCGCCTGACTCACCCGCGCATTCAGATCAAGCACTTCCCCCGCCCCGCGCCACTCGCGCACGACACGCGCCCGCAGTCTCCTGCGCGCAGCCTCCGGCCCGTCTGCCGACCGCCGGCTCACCCTTCGTTTCCATCGTCGCCGATGGCCTCCACGGGGCAGCCTTCCATCGCCTCCACGCACAGCTCTTCCTCTTCCTCGTTCTCCGGTTGTTTGAACACGTAGGAATAACCCTCGTCATCATGCCGCTGGAAGTTCGCGGGGGCCGTTTCCCGGCACAAGTCACAGTCGATACACTGGGAATCCACGTAATACTTCCCACCCACGTTTTCCGGATTTTTATCTTCGTTGTCAGCCATGGCTACTCTAGTCGCCCGACCCATCGCCCAGAGCGAGCCAAGATGCAACACTTTTCCCCGTCTCCATGCGAGAAAGCCCTTGAAAGACCCTCCCGCCCCGTTTTCTCTCTTTGCAAAGTCCGCCTCACCCTTTACTTCTTTCATCATCACACCATGCCGCGCCCCGATAAAAAAGACGACTTGAGCCCCGATCCCAAAAGCATCGAGCACGACCTCTGGGATCTCGATGACGAGGAGGCGGAGGAAGCCACGCCCGCTCCCTCCGCAACCGATGAGGCCGAGGCGGCGGAAGAGGTCGGAGAAACTGCCGAAGCCGGAGCAGCAGAAGAGACGCAGGACGAAGTTCCCGAAGAAACCGGCATGGCAGACCCCGCCCCGGAAAAACCCGCTCCCATCGCGGAACTCCCGGCCGAAGCGGTTTCCGACAGCGCACCCGCCGAGAAATCCCTTCTCTTCCGCTTCCTGGGCCGACTCAAACCCGCCGAGAAAATCTCTCTCCTCCTCTTTCTCGTCCTCACGCTCGGAGCGAGCTTCTGGCTCCTCGCCGCCCTCAACCCACCGGGCGATTGGCTCACCAGTCAGGAAGACCAGACCGACTACCCCGTCGCGGGCCAGTCCCTCACCATCGAAAACATCACCTCTACCTGGCGCAAACCCCGCCGTAGCGGCGACGAGCGCGATCGGGGCGTCCGCCTTGGCACCAGCCTCATCCCCACCGCCCGCGTCACCCTCTCCGGGCAGGGTTCGGGCAGCCTGCGCTTCATCTTCCACGATGAAGAAGACCGCATCGCCGGTGACACCATCACCCACCAAATCCAGAACGGCCAATTCTCCAACGGGAGCCAGACCATCGAAGTCTACTCCACCGTCGGCTTCGCCGCCGCCTCCCAATTCAACAAATACCTCCTCGGCGACAACCCGGCCTGGACGCTGCGCGTCTACGAAGTCACCGCCGCCGAAAGCGATCCCGCCCCTCTCATCACCACCCCCATCGCCCCCGTTTTAAACGAAGATTAACACTCTCAAACCATGTCCGATTCACCCGCAAACACCGATTCCTCCCTCGCCCCACGCGAAGGCTGGCACGTCATCCACCTCTACTATCACATCGACCGCACCCAGTGGGAATCCCTCACCCGCGACGAACAACGTGAAGCCAAAACCGGCCTCGCCGAACTCGTTCAGGAAATCCGCTCTCACAAGGACACCCAGCTCCTCACCTTTGCCGTCACCACCCCGAAGGCCGACATCGGCTTCATGCTCCTGACGCCGGACCTCCGCAAAGCCACCCTCTTCGAAAAACAACTCACCCTCTCCCTCGGCGCGGATGTCCTCACCCCCGCCTACTCATACCTCTCCCAGACCGAGCGCTCCGAATACACCACCACCCGCGAGCAATACGCCGCCGAAACACTCATCGCCGAAAAAGGCCTCAGCGAGGGCTCCGAGGACTACGAAAAAGCCCTCACCGAGTTCGATCAGCGCATGGAGCACTACCTCCAGCACCGCCTCTACCCCGTCCTCCCCGACTGGCCCGTGGTCTGTTTTTACCCCATGTCGAAACGCCGGCTCGGCAATGACAATTGGTATTCTCTCGACTACGAAGAGCGCCGCAAGCTCATGATGGGGCACGCCAAAACCGGCCGCACCTACTCCGGTCGCATCCTCCAGCTCATCACCGGCTCCACCGGCTTCGAGGACTACGAATGGGGCGTCACCCTCCTCGCCCACGACCCCATCGACATCAAACACATCGTCTACGAAATGCGCTTCGACGAAGTCTCCGCCCGCTTCGGTGAGTTCGGCGATTTCTACATCGGCCTCCAGCTCCCCCTCGACGAGCTCTTCAAACAAATCTGCCTCTAAGCAGATCGCCAGACCCCGGAACGCCAAGCTCCAGCTTGGAGAGGCCCCTCTGGACCCCCAGTTCCGGCTCCCCCGCCCTTGCAGACAAGAAGGATGCGACTGCAGATCGCGAAATATGCCAGTGCTTGACAATAAAGCAGTTGCAATATCGGCCATTTCTGCTAACACCCCTCCCAAGTCCCCCCGGAACAAACTCAGCGCCAGCGCGCTCTTACCAAAACCGATCCGGCATGACCTTCAGCACACTCCGCACCGCAGCCCTCCTCGCCACTCTCAGCCACAGCGCCGTGGCCGGCATCCTCGTCACCTTCACCTACGACGGCACCGATACCATCGGAACCGTCAGCGGCTCACTTGTCCTCCCCTCGATCCGTAACGCCGATGACTTCTCAAATACTGGACCGGACTATATTTCCATCGGCAACCCTGCCTTCTACGTGCATAAATCAGGCAGCCCGTCCTACGATTTCTACGATGGAGGATCATACAACCTTCACAACATCGGACTGAATGCCAATTCTTGGTCCGGATCTGCTTCCTTCGGGTTTTCCCAAGAGACTCTTTACGCTGACCCAAACACCACCCCTGGCAGCACCTACTCCCCAACCGGTGTCTTCCGCTGGAATAACCGAACCCCTGAAGAGATCGGAGCCACCAACTACTCCACTCCGACTGTCATCTACACCGCCTCAAATGGGGGAGACAACACCATCAGCCTCCTCTACGTCGTCCCCGAACCCACCGGACTGAGCTTGCTCGCACTGAGCGCCCTGACCCTCCTCCGTCGCAAGCGCTGATTCCTCTCCCCTCCTCCCTTCAAGAAAGATGTTGTCAGGACGGAGATCCTGCTTAGGATGATCGATAAGTCATCACTAATCGGATCCCCTAACATCTTATGAAACTGAAATTCTGCGGCGCGGCCGGCACCACTACCGGCTCCCAACACCTCCTCGAAGTCAACGGCCAACGCATCCTTCTCGACTGCGGCCTCTACCAAGGCCACCGGAAAGACGCCTACGAGGTCAATTGCTGCTTTCCCCTCTACAAACCGGCCTCCATCGACGTCGTCGTCCTTTCCCACGCCCACATCGACCACAGCGGAAACCTCCCCAACCTCACCAGCAAAGGCTTCACCGGCAACATCTTCGCCACCAGCGCCACGCGCGACCTCTGCCAGGTCATGCTCGCGGACTCCGCCCACATCCAGGCTTACGACACCGAGTGGCTAAACAAGCACCGCAAGCGCGAAGGCCTCCCCGAACTCGCTCCCCTCTACACCAAACAAGACGCCGAGCTCTGCCTACGCCAGTTCGTCACCGTCAATTACGACCGCCCCATGCTCATCGCCAAAGGCGTCACCATGACTTTCATCGACGCCGGCCACATCCTCGGCTCCGCCCAGATCATCCTCGACATCGAAGACGAGGAAGACGGCAAAAAGAAGCGTCTCCTCTTCTCAGGCGACGTCGGCCGCGGCAACAACGACATCCTGCGTGACCCCGCCACCGCCACGGATGTCGACTACCTCATCATGGAATCGACCTACGGCGGTCGGGAACACGAAATGGCCACGGAAGCCGACGACAAAGTCGCCGAGATTCTTAACCGTGCCATCAAACGGGGCGGAAAAATCATCATCCCCGCCTTCGCCGTCGAGCGCACCCAGCAGCTCCTCTACGTCCTCCACCAGCTTTTCGTCGACGGAAAAATCCCGGAAGTCCCCGTCTATGTCGACAGCCCGCTCGCCGTCAACGCCACCGAAATTTTCCGCCTCCACCCCGAGTGCTACAACGAAGAAGTTTACCAATTCCTCTTCGAGAAGAAAAACCCCTTCGGCTTCGAGGGCCTCACCCTCATCCGCGCCGTCGCCAAGTCCAAAGAACTCAACGCCGACCCCACCCAGGCCATCATCATCTCGGCCTCCGGCATGTGCGAGGCCGGCCGCATCCTCCACCACCTCAAAAACGGCATCGAAGATCCTCGCAACACCATTCTCTTCGTCGGCTACTGCGCCGACAA
>JBNNED010000024.1:0-4417 GCA_050285825.1 Verrucomicrobiales bacterium
GGGCGAGCCGGAGCGGGCGGCTTTGTCGCTGGAGATTCTGCCCGATTTTCTGCCGGAGCGGGAGTGGACGGTGTGGGGCGCGGAAGAAGGGGAGACCAGGGATTTCCGGGTCTTCCGCTGGGATGAAAATTACTTTGCCGAGGAGGAAAAATGACGGAAAAAGGGGAAAAAGAGAGGTGTGCGGCGGAAAGTTGTCACGGTGAGCATCGCCTCGAAGTGCGGGGCGTCTCGGTGAGCTACGGGAGCAAGCTGGCCCTTGCGGGAGCTGATTTTACGACCATTTGCGGGCGACGTCTCGCCCTGCTGGGGCCGAACGGCGCGGGAAAAAGCACTCTCATCCGCATTCTCGCCGGGCTGCAGTCCGCGGACGACGGCGCGGTGCGCTGGCGGGGCGAGGAAATGCGGGGATCGACGCGCGAAATCGCCTACCTCCCGCAGCTCGATCAGCACCAACGACATTTTCCGCTCAGCGTGCGGGAAGTCGTCGAAATGGGGCGATTTCCCTACCTCGGTCACTTCGGGAAATTCAGCGGAGCGGATCGCGAAGCCGTCGCGCGCGCGGTCGAGATCATGCAGTTGGAAAATTTCGCCCATTGGCAAATCGACCAACTCTCGGGCGGTCAGCAGCAACGTTGTTTCATCGCCCGCGCCCTCGCCCAGGAGGCGCACGTTATCCTGCTGGACGAGCCTTTCAACGGACTCGATGTCGAGAGCCGCTGTCACCTCGCGGAAACCCTGCAAGACCTCGCCACGCGGGGCCACCTCATCATCGCCTCGCATCATAACCTCGAAAACGTCGCGGAGATTTTCGATGAAGCTCTCGTCCTCAACCAGCGCCAGATCGCCTTCGGGCCGGTCGCGCGCGTGATGGCGGAGGACGAGGTCTGCCGCGTCCTCCATGCCTGCCACCCGAACGAGAAAACCATCCACATTTAGGACATGACGAGCATTTTTGACTTTCTCGGCGAGCCCTTCGACCTGCTGCTTTACCAGCGGGCTTTGTTGGCCACGCTTGTCATCGGTTTTGCCAATGGCTACACCAGTGCCTTCGTCCTCCTGCATCGGAGCCCGCTCAAGCTCACGGCCTTGTCGCACAGCCTCTTACCGGGCATCGCCTTCGCCGCCTGGTTCGTCGGACTCGGGGTCGCCAGCGCCTTCGTCGGCTCGGTCGTAACGGCTCTCGCCATCGGTGGCCTCACCCTACTGCTGTCGCAAAAAACGCGGGTTTCCGACGACACCGTGCTGGCCGTGCTCTACACGGGAGCCTTCGCCCTCGGGATCATCGTCCTCAACAAAATCGGAGCCGCGCAGGAGCTGGATCACTGGCTGCTGGGCAACATCCTCGGGCTTTCCGATGTCGATTTGTGGATGAGTTTCATCGTCGGAGTCATCTCGGTGGCGGTGCTGACGCTTTTTCAGCGGGCCATTCTCCTCACGCTTTTCGAGCCGCAGGTCGCGCGCAGTCTCGGCGTGCCGGTGAAGGCGCTGCACTACGGGCTTTTCGCGCTCCTCATCTTCGTCCTCGTCACGACCCTGCAAGCGGTCGGCTGCATCCTCGCCATCGGCTTGATCGTCACTCCGGCGGCCACCGTGCGGCCTTTCACGAACTCCGCGCGCACTCTTTTTCTCGCCAGCGGCTTGTTGGGGGCGCTGGCTTCCGCTCTCGGGCTCTGGCTGAGTTATCGATTTGATCAACCGGCGGGTGCCAGCATCGTGGTGACTCTCAGCGCCTGTTACCTCGCCTCCGCCCTTTTCAGTTTTCTCAAACGCGGGGCGTGAGTCTTTTGAGTGCGCTGAGGATCAGGGTTTTGGGTGAGGTGAGGGAGCGGTCAAGGGGAGTGATTTGTGCGCCCTTTCAGGGCTCTTTTGATTTGGCGATTCGGGGTTCCCGGGGTGTTACCCCGGGCTGACACAGAAAGCCCCTTCGGGGCTTGTTTGATAGCGGCGGCTCGTCCGAGATGGAAAAGGAGTGAGAAAGCTTTGGGGCTTTTTGGTAGCGGCGGCTCTGCATATACCAATGAGTGAAACTATCTGGTAGAATGGCTGAGTCGGTTTTCGTGGAAAATCAAGGCGTGAGGCGCGCGTGGTGCGTGCACCACAAGCAACGAACAACGCCGATTTTACCGAAAAACGGCCAGCTTCTTCAGGCAACGCGCAGCCTGACATCCACAACATTTTAAACAAATCCATTATACCAGAGAGTTTTGCGAGTTGGTATTAGGCCCAAGCAAAGCGGCGATGACTCGCCGCAGTCAAAAGCGTGCGCGCTTGGGGGTTTAAAAATCGAGGTAGATCTCGGTGCGGCGGTTGGCGCGGCGGCCGAGCGGGTTGTCCTCGCCTTCGGGCGTGGTATTGGGGAGGCGCGGGTTGGCGGCGCCCTTGGCCTGCGTGATGACTTGAGCCGGGGGGACGCCGGAGGCGATGAGGTATTTTTTCACCGACTCGGCGCGTTTGGCGGAGAGGGTTTCGTTGTAATCTTCGGTGCCGAGGGCGTCGGTGTAGCCGCTGATGTTGAGTTTTTTATCGGGGTCGATTTTGAGGAGATTGACGACGATGTCGAGCTGACGCTCGGTGCGGGGCGTGAGCGTTTCCTCGTCGAAGCCGAAGTAGAGGATGAGGGTGTCGCCTCCGGCCGGGTTTTTGACGAGGGGGGTGTAATGGACGTCGCCTCCGGCCACGCGCTCGGCGTAATCGGCGAGGAGTTTGTCGAGGTTGATCTCCTGGATGCGCCAGGGAGTCGTTTCGGATTCGCGCTGGACGAGGAGGCCGAACTCGGAAGCGAGTTCGCCGTTCGGGGATTCGACATTGGCCATGAAACCAGCGGTGGTGTCGCGGTTGAACATCGCGCGCAGTGGCTTTTTGGCCCGCAGTTGGTATTTTCCTTCCTCGAAGATGATGCAGAGGCCGGCGATGGTGGCATCGGAGACGCTCGCGGGGTTGACGAAGGATTTGGCGTCTTCAAATTCCTGCTTCAGGGCAGCCTGCAGGAAGGCGTCGGTGATGCCGAGGGCGTCCACGAGGACGGCTTTCGGCGGGATGCCGCCGGGCATGAGCGCGGGGGGGAGTTTGAGGTGCTCGATGCTCCATTTTCCGTTTTTCCGGCGGGCGAGATCGAAGTAAATGCGGGAGGCGAACTGGTCGTCAAGATTGAGTGCCCAGCGGGCGCGGCGGTTCGCTTCGAGCTCGCCAATCTCAGTGATGGGTTGGTTTTTTTGGAGGCTGAGGGCGGCGGAGGCGTTCATTTCTTCCAGACGCTTGAGCTGCTCGGGCGTGAGGGCGCTCTGCCCGATGAGTTCGGCGGCTTTGATGATGTCGCCGGCTTCGAGAGCGGTGCCGATTTGCTTGATGAGATCGGCGGGATCAAGCGATTCGGCTCCTTTCGAGAGATCGGCGAGGATTTGCTCGGGCGTTTGCGGTGGGATGACTTCCTCTGGCTTTTCCATCGGCTGCGCGGGCTCGGGTTCGACAGGCGCGGCTGGTTCCTCCTGCACGGGGGGGGCATCGACGATGGGGTCCTCAGCCGAGCAACGGGTGAAAAAAAGTCCGGCCCCGACGAGGCAGCCGAGGGTCAGGGTGATGCCGAGAATCAGGGCGAAGGGGGAACGGGGTTCTTCAAAATCGTCGGAGCTCATGGCGGCGGCGGGCTGGGCTTAGTAGTAAGGGGGGGAGGGGCGGAATTTTTCAGAAAAGATCGCGCCTTTAATCGGTGGCGGAGCTGCGCGGAACGGGCGGGATGGTGAGCTGGTGCGGGCGTTGGTTGCGCAGGAAGGTGATCGTCGTTTCCTGAACGCCGGCGGAGCTGACAAGACGCAGGTAGAAGTCGTCCCGGTCGACAATGCGTTCCCGGTTGACGGTGAGGAGGTGATCGCCTTTGCGGAAACCGACTTCTTCCGCGAGTGAGCCGGGGAGAACCTGGGAGACGACGACGCCCCGGTAGCCTCGCGAGCGGTAGCGCAGGGCGATGTTTTGCACGCCGAGACCGACAAGGCGGAGAATGGTCTGGTCGGAGGCGACACGGCTGCCCGCACCGTTTTCCTGCTGGTTCTGCGGGTCGTGCTCGCCGATGGTGGCGCTGAGATTGTGCGTTTGGCCGCCGCGGACGATGCTGATGGGGACTTCCTCGCCGATGGGGCTGCGCTGGACACGGGTGAGCAGGCTCTGCGCGCTTTCGACGCCCTGGCCGTTGTAGGCCGTGATGATGTCGTAAGGCTGCAGACCGGCTTTTTCGGCGGGGGAACCGACGACGACATCGATGACGACGACGCCCTTGCCTTGATAATTGAGCACGCTGCGGAAGCGGTTGTTGAGGTCTTCGACTTGCAGCAGGCCGAGGTAGCCGTAAACCGGGCGGCCTTTGGCGAGGATGTGCTCGAAGGTGCGGCGCGCTTCGTTCGCGGGAATGGAGAAGCCGATGCCC